>JBARHM010000396.1:0-9196 GCA_049799235.1 Gallionella sp. | reverse complement strand
GATACGTTTGGCGCACTCTTCCAGGGTTGGATCATCCTCATCGTTGTCCTCGTCCAGCGCCAGGCGGCGCGCCTCGATGCTGTTCGGCGTGATTATCGTGGCCTGTGGAATCAACAGTTCGCACATCGCATCCAGCATGTCAGCATTCGCCAGTTCGTCACCGCGACCTGAAGCCAGTACCGGATCCAGCACTAGTGGGATATCCGGGTAATCAGCCAATATCTCGGCGATGGCAGCGATGTTTTCCACACTGCCGAGCAGGCCGATCTTGAATGCGGCCACCGGAACGTCTTCAAGCATCGCGCGCGCCTGATCCGCCACCCATTCCGGATCAATTGCCATCACATCATCCACTCCGCTGGTGTCCTGCACGGTAATTGCCGTAACAGCCAACAAGGGATGACAGCCCATACTGGAAATAGTAAGAATATCGGCCTGCAAACCCGCGCCTCCGCTGGGGTCGGTGGCGGCAAAACTCATAACCAGCGGAAACGATTCGGACATGATTCAAGCAGGACAAGAAACGATAAGACCGCGCATTCTACCCTAGGGCACTGTTTAAAATCCAACCTGCTGACAATCTGGTGCTAGCCGGCGGCGCCATTCCCTACTCTACTGTGCAAATAATTCTCCACTCGCGCAAACTGGGCCACAGAGAGATTCTCGGCACGCAGTTGAGCATCTATGCCGAGCCTTGCAAAATCTTCCTCCTGCAGAAAACCGCGCAGCGTGTTGCGCAGTGTTTTTCGGCGCTGGCCGAACGCAGCGCTGACGATCTCTGCGAATAATTTTTCGTTATGCACCAGAATTTCACTCGCAGGCAACGGAATCATTCGTACGATGGCAGAGTTCACTTTAGGTGACGGCCGGAATGACTCGGGTGGCACGTCGAGCAGCTTTTCGATGTGAAAGCGGTACTGCAGCATCACCGACAAACGGCCATATGCAGGAGTAGATGGCCCGGCAACCATGCGCTCGACCACTTCGTTTTGCAGCATGAAGTGCATATCGGTGATGCGGTCTGCATATTCGGAAAAGTGGAACAGCAACGGAGACGAAATGTTATACGGCAAGTTGCCGACGATGCGCAGCGGCGTAGCTAGGGTCGATAAATCGAACACCAGTGCATCTCCGGCATGTATGATCAGCCCGGATTTTGGATCGCCTTGCGAGTATTCTTTCTTGAGTCGCGCGATGATATCGCGGTCTATTTCCACCACATGCAGGCGTTTCAGTTTTTTCAGCAATGGGCGCGTCAGCGCCCCCAGACCCGGTCCGATCTCAAGCATGTTGTCTTCCGGTTCGGGTCGAATCGCGGTGACGATGTCGGCTATGATTTGTTCGTCGACAAGAAAATTCTGGCCAAAGCGTTTGCGTGCCTTATGCGCGCTCATCAGAGTGCCCGGCAAAAAGTCTTTCGTGCTGCGCCATCTGCGCGGCGACCCTGATCGCTTCCAGCAAGCTGCCGCAATCGGCTTTGCCGGATCCCGCCAGATCCAGTGCCGTGCCATGATCAACAGATGTGCGGATGATCGGCAGTCCGAGCGTGACGTTCACCCCCTGCCCAAAGCTGGCATGCTTCAGCACCGGCAACCCCTGGTCGTGATACATGCAGAGAACGCAATCGCATTGCGCCAGCTTTTGGGGAGTGAATAGCGTGTCGGCGGGCAAGGGTGCGCTGACGTTAAAGCCTTCGGCTCGCAACCTGTCCAGCACGGGAATCATCACCTCGATTTCCTCGCGCCCCAGATAGCCAGCCTCTCCCGCATGCGGGTTCAAGCCTGCCACCAAAATCCGCGGCCGCACGATACCGAAGCGATCGTGCAGGTCTTGCTGGATGATACGCAGCACGTTTTCCAGCAGTGGCGCGGTGATTGCAGCAGCCACGTCTTTCAGGGGAAGATGTGTGGTAGCGAGGGCCACGCGCATTCCACCTCCCACCAGCATCATCACCACCATCCCGGTTTTGGTCTGTTCTGCGAGAAATTCGGTATGCCCTCTGAACCTGACCCCCGCCTCATTGATGATGCCCTTGTGAACCGGCGCTGTCACCATAGCGGAGAACTCTCCTTTCAGACAGCCCTGCGCGGCACGTTGCAGTATCTCCAGCACATATGCGCTATTGGCTGCGCTTAACTCACCTGGTAGGCATGGCACGGCCAAGGGAACATGGATCACCGACAAACTGCCACTCTGTGAGGGCCGCTTTTGACCCGGCACATAATCCTGCAAACGGAGATCGATACCGAGCTGGGCGGCACGCTGCAACAGCAGATTCTTGTCGGCAATGACAACGAATGGAATATCGGGCGACACGGCAGCAAGCTGCACACACAAATCCGGTCCTATTCCGGCCGGTTCGCCGGAAGTGACAGCCAAAGGTGTTAAAAGGGCAACGGCACTCACCGGCTAATCGTTCATTTGGATGCGATACTCGATAAACGCGCGATCGCGGAGCTGGCGCAGCCAGTCCTGGTACTGCTCGTCCGACTTGAATGTAGCTATCGCAACGCGTGCCTGCTGGCGGCGCTGTTGCTCACTGATGTCTGCAGAACGTCGCGCCAGAACCTGGATCAAATGCCAGCCGAATTGCGTTTTCACGACCCCCATCATATTGGGTTGCAGCTTGTTCATGGCCTCCTCGAATTCAGGCACGGTCTGTCCCAGAGACAACCAATCCAGATCCCCCCCTTGCTGAGCACTGCCATCCTGCGAATATCGCTTGGCCTGCTCTGCAAAATCCGCTCCATTATCGATACGCTTCTTGATTTCCATCAGGCGGTTCCTGGCCTCTGTTTCCGATACGATCTCGCTGGCCTTGATCAGGATATGGCGCGCATGGGTTTGGGTGATCACCACCGGCACTTTACCGCTGCGCTTCTCAACCAGTTTGAGTATGTGAAAACCGCTCGGGCTGCGCAGCACTGCCGTGGTCTGACCGGGCTTCAGATTCTGCAACTCGTTCATGAACAGGGCAGGAATGGTATCACTGGATCGCCAGCCCAAATCGCCGCCATTCAACGCGTCCTTTGCGTCGGAACTTCCCGCAGCAACCTGCGCAAAATCTGCCCCGCCTTGTAATTGGCTCAAGGCCTGCTCGGCTCTTGTGCGTGCAGCCTGTATCTTCTCTGCGCTGGCCTGTTCCGGCACAACCACAAGGATGTGCGCGATATGGAATTCCTCTTCCTTGCCTCCCATTCTGGCCTTATTGGCAAGGTAGTTGTCAACTTCAGTATCGCTGACGACCAGCTTGCTCTCGACTTCCCTCTCCCGTAAACGCGTGGAGATGATTTCGTTGCGTATCTCTTCCCGGAATTTCCTGAAATCCACTCCTTCAGTTTCAAGCTTGGCATGGAATTCCGCCAGCGAAGGAAAGTTGTTTTGCTGTGCAATACGCGCAATGGCCTGGTCCAACTGTGTGTCATCCACACGCACACCGTTCTCCTTGGCATACTGCATCTGCAACAGATCGGTGATCATGCGCTCGAGCATCTGCCTTTCCAGCAACCCGGGTGCAGGCAACGGTGTACCTTGTTTCTGCAGTTGGCGCATTACTTCACCCAGGCGCTCGTCCAGTTCGTAGCGGGTAATAACATCGTCGTTGATCACCGCAACCACAGAATCGATCACTCCGACCTGCTGCTGCGGATCAACCTTGTCGGCATGCAAACTGCCTGCCTTTGCGACAGCGTTTCCGCGCTTGTCTGGCGGCTTATCGGCGCCATACGCCGTTTGCAGCATGAGCACCGTACAGCACACCATCAAAGTATTCTCTAATCGCATCATTCTCTTTTCATAATCGGCAAAAAAACTGCTACGGGTTAGTGGTTGGGCTGCCATTCAATTTGGCATAGCCGGGCACACTCTGACTGAGCAAGCTCAACGGATCGGACCCCATCTTGACCATGTTGTTCAGCTCAAGCTGCATGAAATAACTGATATTGTATTGCTGCGTGGCGGTGGCAAAGCGTTGCGCCACGAGCCGTAGAGACCAACAGCTTTGATTATACTCAAGCCCGGCCATCGCCTCCAGAATTCGGCCATCCTGCAGTGAGTAGTTATATCGCCCCACTCCACGCCAGCGACTGAACAGTGGCCATTGAGTAGAAACATCGACCTGGCGCAGGGTGTTGCGCGTAAAACGATAGCCAAGATTAAGTGTCTTCCCTGCTTCGGGCAGGTGATGCGCCGCTAAGTTGAAGACTTGCATATGGGTTTGATTTGGATCGTACTGAAACTCGCTGTCCAAAGACCATGTTCTCGTCAGCCGCCCCAAAGCCGCCAATAATACATCCGACCTGTTGGTACTGGTGGCAGGCGCGACCAGATTCACTTGAGGGGCCGCCAAACTGAAGCGCTCCCCCATCATCACTTTAAAGCGCTCTGCGCCAGTTTTCTGATCCAGCAAACGCGACGTGGCTGCCACGGTGACTTGATTTGCATCACCGATTCGGTCGCTGCCGGAAAAACGATTCTCGGTGAATATCTGTGTGAAATTGAAATCTGCCAGAGCCGAATCATAATTCGGCAGTGCCGATTGATCCCGGTATGGTACATATACATAATATGCGCGCGGCTCAAGAGTTTGCAGATAATCTCCTCCGAACATGTTCGAATCGCGCTCAAATACGACACCGCTATCCACACTCAATATGGGCAATGAGCGAGTGGCATCCGGCAACGCCGCGATGTTGTTCTCGCCCATTGCATAATAAGTACTGTGCAATGCCAATTTTGGTGTGACATAAAATGAGGAATCATTCACCATCGGATAGCTGATGCTGGGGTTAATCACAAGCCGCGAACCGTTCAGCGCAACAGGATGTCTGAAATCCACATATTCACCGGCAAAGCCAAGATTAACGCCTGAATGATATTGTTGTGTATTGATAGTCATTTGCGGCAAACGTGCATAAGGAACAGGGATGGGAGCGGCCGGATCCTGCAAAGTTTGGAAATTTTGCACGCGCGCAGCAGCTATCCAATAGCCGGCTTGATATTTCAATTCTGTTTCCCGCAACAGGTTGACAGTGGAAGTGGCGCTTACCGTATCGGCCAGATCCCTGAAGTAATCGTCATCCGAAACGCGGTTGAAATTTACGTCCCCAATCAGGTTACTGGTCAGCGCTTGATTATGTTTCAGGCTGAAACGGTTACGACTGCGGTTAACCAGCTTGTCATCGGGCAGCACATCTACCTGCACTTGACCGACATAATTCCTTCCGAGATAGCGGAACTCATTGTTGAGCATCAGACCACGTTTGACCATGAACCGTGGCGCAATGGTCGCGTCACGATTCGCAGCAATATTCCAATAGTAAGGCAAGGTCAGTTCGCTACCACCGCTGGCGGTGCCGCCGAATACCGGCGCCAGAAAACCGGATTTGCGTTGATCGTTGAGCGGAAAATCCATCCACGGAGAGTAGAGGATAGGAACATCCTTGAACTCGATCCAGGCGCTGTGAGCGATGCCGATCTGCCGGCTTTTATCGATTTCCAGCTCGTTCACATTCAGCATCCAGTCCTGATTGCCGGCCGGGCAAGTGGTATAGCTAGCCTTATCAAGAATGAAATGCTTCTTGTCCTGGATGTGAATAACTTCCGCTGCTCCGCGCGCAGAATTCTCCGGCAAAAAAAACACAGGCTTTTCCATGTTACCGATGCTGGTGTCCAGGTTGAACTTGAGATGCGGTCCGCTCATCTTGCTGCCGTTCTGTTCCAGCGAGACTGATCCCTGCGCATCGATCTCCCGGGTGTCATGAAAATACCACAACCGGTCCGTGCGGATCGATTGATCGCCCTTGATCAACACTACCGATCCTTGCGCATGAATGTCCTGCGTATCCTGAAAATACAGCAATCTATCCGCGCGTATTGTCTGGTCCCCTTTGCGCAATAATGCATTGCCGGATGCCTCGAGTTGTTTTCCTTTCTTGCCTTCCAGGTGGTCCGCCTCGACGACCGCGGGCTCTTCCGGCTTCGTTTTAACCTTCGCCGGCAAGTTCTGGTCTGCGACCGGTCCGAGCAACTCCGCATTCGCGACCGAGAGGTGCGCAAAAGTGCAAAGCAGATACATCACGGCATAGTGGTGGCGAAACCGCATAACGCGCAGCAAATTCAGGGAACTTTTGATTATGTCCCACATGGCCGCGCACTTGGTTTTGCGGGATGTGGTACAAGGAAGGCGATAACGCGAATGGTAGCGACCATGACACGGTGCGCGAAGCGGTTAGTGCGGAAATGGTCGCCAGCGGTCACTCCCGCAAGCGGCTGGCTACGCCAGTAACATGTCGCGGCGAGTATCCCGTTTTTGTTAGCAACGCGGCTCATGGCGGACTTAATCAGAGGTTCCTTAGGTGATAAACTTCCGCAAGTTTAACATTAAGTATCTTCAAGAACCCGATATGCAACGCCAGAAACAGATTACCGAATGGCTGCACAGCCTATTCCCCGACGAAACATTCACGCTCGCGCCCGCTTCTGCCGATGCAAGCTTTCGCCGCTATTTCCGGGTCACGTTTCAGAATCATGAAGGAAACGATGAGCGGGTCAACCGTCGCGAGCAACCTGAGATGCAAGGCAACGCACAGCGAGCGCCGACACTTACCTTGCAGGCAGGGGAAGCGCGAGCGAGTACACAACACAGCAGATCAGGCGCGCAGCAGGTTGGCACGCTCATCGTGATGGATGCCCCGCCGCAGCATGAGGACTGCCGCCCATTCCTGCATGTGGCGGAATTGTTCGAGAATGCCGGAGCGCATGTCCCGCATGTGTATGCGCAAGACCTCGAACAAGGTTTCCTGCTGTTGTCCGACCTGGGCAACACCACTTATCTGCAAGCCCTGCATGAGGGAAACGCCGACTCTGCGCGCGCTCTGTATGGCGCTGCCACTGACGCGCTGATCAAGATTCAGCTCGCCTCGCGCGAAAACGAATTGCCCCCCTACAATGAAGCGCTGCTGCTACGCGAGATGCGCCTGTTCCCGGAGTGGTACATAGCCAAGCATCTCAACGTCACGCTCAGCGAAGCACAATATGCCAAACTGGAAACCGTCTTCACACGCATCATCGCCAACAACCTTGGGCAGCCGCGGGTATATGTGCACCGCGACTACCACTCGCGCAACCTGATGCGACTTGATGAAGACAATCCGGGAATACTGGACTTCCAGGATGCCGTCTATGGCCCGATCACATACGACCTCGCTTCGCTGTTCAAGGATGCCTATATCCATTGGGAAGAAGCGCAGGTGATCGACTGGCTGATCCGCTACTGGGAAAAAGCGCGCAAGGCCGGCCTGCCGGTGCACGAGGACTTTTCCGGGTTCTATCGCGATTACGAATGGATGGCGGTGCAGCGCCATCTCAAGGTGCTGGGAATCTTCGCACGGCTGTACCACCGCGACGGCAAAGACGGCTATCTGAAAAACCTGCCGCTGGTGATGGATTATCTGCGCGCCGCATGCACACGCTACATCGACCTCAAGCCGCTGCTGAATCTGCTCGATGTATTGGAACCACAAGGCAGTAAAGAGGACTATACATTTTGATGTTGCGCATCTCCCTCTCCCCAACCCTCTCCCGCAAGCGGGCGAGGGGGCAATCGTGAAAGGCATAAACCCATGATGGCCATGCTTTTAGCAGCCGGACGCGGCGAACGCATGCGCCCGCTCACCGACCACACACCCAAGCCATTACTGGAAGCCGGCGGCAAGCCGCTGATCGTCTGGCATATCGAGAACCTGGTACGCGCCGGTATCCGCGAACTGGTGATCAACCACGCTCACCTCGGCACTCAGATCGAAAAAGCATTGGGCAATGGCAGCCGTTTCGGCGCGCATATCCGTTACTCGTCTGAAGGCACGGCGCTGGAAACTGCGGGCGGTATCGCATACGCTATGCACCTGCTGGGTGAGCAACCTTTCGCCGTGATCAACGGCGACATCTTTTGCGATTACGATTTCGCACAATTGCCCCAGCATTCCGCAGCTCTTTTGACGCACGGCGACATGGCGCACCTGGTGCTGGTAGACAACCCCCCACAACATCCCGGCGGGGACTTCTGTTTAAATACGGATCGAATTAAACCAACCCCTCCCGGCCTCGCCTTATCAGGGGAGAAGCAGGAGAGAAGCAGGGGAGGAGCAGGGAAGGAACATGAACAAAAAGCGCGTTCCCCCCTGATAAGGGGGGCTAGGGGGGTTGAGGTTTTGACCTTCAGCGGCATCGGCATCTACCAGCCAGCCTTGTTCAGCCGTATCCGGCGTGGCAGCATCGCTCCACTTGCACCCTTGCTGCGAGAGCAGATCGCACTCGGCAAAGTCAGCGGTGAACACTATCGAGGCTTATGGGTGGACGTCGGCACACCACAACGGTTGCAAGAACTCGACAGGCAATTCCGCTCATCTTAATCCTGAAAATCCACCAATATCATGCCGCTCGCTCAAGCTAACCGCGTTGTCTTCAAGTACATCAAACACATCGAAATGACTGGTGTGCTCATGCGCATCTTCAGCTTCTCGCTGGTAAGCTGGATGGGGCCTGCGAGTCCTTTCATGTTCGTCTGGGTATTCAACACCATAGACGCGGTGATGCTGTCCTGGTGCGCCCTGCTCAAAAAAGATACCGCCTATACCACGCTCAATATCTTCTGGGTGATGGTGGGCATCGTCGGCATACTCCGCGCAGGCGGATGGCTGTATTGATGTCCCTGCATGACGCGGACAAATCGGTTTATCATTCACCCATGACACTTGCCGACCAGGATACAACACCCTACGCCCAACGCCGCGCCCGTTTGCTGAACGGCATGCAGCTCGGCATCGCCATCGTTCCCACCGCGCCGGAAGTGGCGCGCAATGCCGACACGCATTATGGATACCGCCACGACAGCAATTTTTATTACCTGAGCGGTTTCACCGAGCCGGAAGCGGTGCTGGTGCTGATCGCTGGCGGCACACCGCAATCAATATTGTTTTGCCGTGAAAAGAATCCTGAACGCGAGATCTGGGATGGTCACCGCTATGGTCCCGATGCCGCGCGCGAGCAATTCGGTTTCGACGCAGCTTATTCGATCGCGCAACTGGATGAAAAGTTGCTTGAGCTGCTGGGCAACCAGCCCGCGCTGTACTACCCGCTTGGCCATGACGCTGATTGGGATCAGCGCATCCTCAAAATACGCAGTGCAGTCCAGGAA
>JBARHM010000395.1:0-2595 GCA_049799235.1 Gallionella sp. | reverse complement strand
ACACATGGGCTTCGGCACCTTGTGGCGATCTGCCGAAGAAAAATGGGCCGGCGAGAATGGCATTCTCTACGGTCACCTGCATATTCATTTAGGCGCTGTAAATAAATAAAGGTATCAACTTTTATTGACGTTTGGCTTGATGAGGTAATTCCACTCGCCATGAAACTTGTTGGGTTTCAGGTTCACGCGCTGCATCTCTTCATCGCTCACTGCGCGCCCGGTTGGGTATTTGCGCCGGTCCAGTCGGCAGGTGACTTTGAGTCCCTTCGCCGTGGTTGTCGCGGCGATGAGATTGACGATTGTTTCGTAATCCCGCAATGGCTCCCCGCGCCAATTCGACGAGATAAAGGAAAACAGCCTGTGCTCGATCTTGTTCCATTTGCTGGTGCCGGGAGGAAAGTGACAAACCGCAATGTCCAGTGCGGTCTGATCGGCGAATTTTTGCAACTCCAACTTCCACAACCGCAATCGCCACCCGTTACTGCCACCGCCGTCGGCAGTGATCAGGATCGTTTTCGCATCCGGATAAATGCGTCTACCCTCAGCGCGCCACCAGCCCCGGATGGAGGCCACCGCAAAGGCGCCGGTGTCATGGTCGGTTCCCACGTTAACAAAACCGGCGTTGCGTCCAATGTCGTAAATGCCATAGGGATAGGCGCGGGGAATCTGCGGACTGGGAAAATCATGACCTTGAACCGGCGTTGGCTGCTTGGCCGCACGCCATTGCTGGCCGACATTGTGGTAATTGCCAATGAGTTCTTTTTTCTTCGTGTCGACCGAAATGACCGGGATGCCTTGCTTCAGGCATCTTTTTACCGTGACGTTGATGTGCCGAAACTGCGCATCGCGATCCGGGTGATCTGCCCCCTCCTCGGTCTTGCGATTGCTCTGCAGGCTATAGTTCAGGTCATGAAGAATCTGCGCGACCTTCATGTGGCTGACTCGATGTTGCTGCTGACCCAGTTCCTCGGCGATGGCCCGCGTACTTTTGCAAATCCAGCGCAGCGCAGACTCCGGGTCTCCGCGTGTTTGCTCATCAATCAACCCTTCGAGCGTCTGCACCAAACCCGGATCGGACTCGGTGATCGATTTACGGCCCGCTCCGGGCCGACGGATCCGGCCGACCAACGGTTTGCCTCTTGCTCGGATTTCCCCAATCCCTTTGCTGATCGCCTTACGCGACAAACCGCACGCGCGCCGCACCACAGAGATTCCTCCATAGCCCAAACTTACCGCTTCAGTAGCAGCCATGATGCGCCTCGTGCGTTCGTCCAAATGCGGCCATGCGGTACGAAACTTCCGCTTCAATTCGGACAGACTGTTCATGCTCAAAAAGCATACGCCGATATTTCCTTGATTGCTACCTTTATTTATTTACAATCTCTAAGAACCGAATGTAGGCCGGCACGATCTGAACAGTTAGCGAAGATTCTGCTGCTGCCGCAGCCTATCCATATCCTGCTGGATTTGATTGCGTTGGATCTGCTCCTGCAAAGAGCGGATTTGTTGTTGGCGCTGGAGTTCGTTGAGCTGTTGTTTTTGGCGCAGCGGATCTTTTTCTTGTTCGATGCTGCGCAGCTGTTGGTCGGTTTGCAGGCGTTGCAGTTGCTGGTCGTTTTTTATTTGATCGAGCTGTTGTTGGGTTTGGCCGGCTTGGGGGTTTTGTGCGCCCGCGGGTTCGGCCTTTTGCTGTTTGATCTGATCTAGTTTTTGTTGGGCTTCCGTCGCCTGCTGGTCGCGCTTTAATTGCTCCACCTGCTCCTTGGCTTTTAGTTCTTTGGCCTGCTGTTCCTGGCGGGCTTTACTCGATTCCTGCAAGACTTCTTGCGATGGGTCGGCGGCCGCCCCAAGTTGTTCAGCCCCAGCCAGAATGAGCAACGCCAATGCAAACGCGAAACCATTTCCCCTCATACAGCTTGATGCTGACAACCTTGAGGCGGTATTGCAAGTGGCGCGTCGGCGGGGCTAACGCGCACCCGGCAGCATGGAGAAATCCACCAGCTTGTCAGCGTCGAAGCTTTCGGGTACCGGCCGCTCTTCGCGCAGGAGATCCAAGTAGCCGCGGACTTTTTTCATATTGATGGCGCCATCGGGCGATAAGATCGCAACCATGGTGTCGTAGGAGCGTTCAGCCTCGCCGGGGCTGATCTTGTAACGAGAGGCGATCATTTTGATCGCTTCGGTGCGGTTGTTCTTTTGCCAATCGATGGCGTTCATGACGGCGGCGATGGTGCGGCGAATGCGCTCGCGGTTGGCGCGGATTTCCGCCTGCGAGGTAAATAGACCGACGTAGGGAATATCCGCTAGGTCACCCAAGAAGAGAAACTTCTTGTAGCCGAGCGAGACTGCTTTCTCGTCGAACGGCGGGCTCAAGACCGCGCCAGCCACTTGATTCGTGGTTAGAGTAGCGAAGCTGTTCGAGGTGCCGCCGGTGGTGACCAGGCTTACTTGTTTTTCTTCCAGCCCAAGTTTACGGAGTCCGGCGCGGGCAAAATAGTAGGGCGAAGAGCGGATGTCGGAGATGGCGAGACGCTTGCCGATTAGATCCTGGGTTTTGTTGATCTCCTTGGTCGTCACCAATACCCAGGGTGTATC
>JBARHM010000394.1:0-4267 GCA_049799235.1 Gallionella sp. | reverse complement strand
GCCACCTGACGTCCTGCTCCCCCGGTTGCAGCGGGGCGCCGACGCTATGCAAACAGGGCACGAATGTGCCATTGGTGCCGAGCAGATCAAACACCGTTTTGCCCATGCGCGTCATGATGCGCATATTGACCACCACGTAGGGCGAGTCGGAGATCTCGACGCCGATATGGGCGATGGGTGAACCGAGCGGCCCCATGCTGAAGGGAATCACATACAGTGTGCGGCCGCGCATTGAGCCCCTGAACAGGCCGGTGAGTTTCTCGCGCATCACCTTGGGGTCTTCCCAGTTGTTGGTCGGGCCCGCGTCATCCCGCTGGGCGGAACAGATATAAGTGCGATCTTCCACTCGTGCCACATCAGAATGATCGGAGCAGGCCAGGAATGAATGGGGACGCTTGGCCGGATTGAGCCCAGTGAAGGTGCCTGCGATAACCATCTCGGCGCACAAGCGATCGTATTCCTGCTGCGATCCGTCGCACCAGACGATATGGCTGGGTTCGGTCAGGGCGGCGACTTCGGCAACCCATGCCTTGAGTTCTGAATGTTTGACGTAATCGGGTGCTGCGTTGTTGATACTCATCACTCGAACCTCCTAGGCTTATATGACACATGCAATAGATGACGCAATAAGATGCAGCAACTCCAAGACGGTAGCCAGGTACAAAAATTGCGCATGTGATTGTAGCGAGGATACCATCCAGTGGCTACACATAAAATTTATGGGATACATGGCTGAGATTTCTTGCGTTCCGTAAACGGAGATGGCGGCCAACAGCGGAAAAGCATTGGAACAGTTATTAGCGGCGCTGCGCTATGTTGATCATCAGGTTTTTCAGTTTAAACTCCAACAGCTCTCCGCAATGCTTTGCGGGCCACACTTCGTCGGAAGGAGATATAACATCGATGACGATCGACATCGATCCAGATGTCTGTGGAGCGATCTGCAGAAGGTATAATGCACGCCGTTGTCGCGGCTGTTCTTCAAATATTCTCTTGCTGGAGTAGTCTTGTTCAAGCTTATTGGTGTCTTTACAGGTTATTACTTTTTCGGACTTTTCGGGGCGCTCATCGGGTTCTTTCTCGGGTCATTCATCGATCGCATCAGGGTGTACGGCTCCGGCGCATTGAACCCGTTGAGTAATGCGCATCGTCAGGCGGTGTTCCTCGAGACGGTTTTCATCTCGATGGGCAGGCTGGCCAAGGCCGATGGGCTTGTTTCCGAAGAAGAGATAGCGCACGTCGAGCAGTTCATGCAGAAATTGAACATGACTGCGCAGCATCGCGAACAAGCGATCAAGTTGTTCAAGCAGGGAGCCAATCCGGCGTTTGACATCTATTCTGCCTATCAGCGGTTCATCGCCGTCTGCGGGCACACGAGAAATCTGAAAGAAGTGTTGCTGGCTTACCTGATCGTGATAGCGCTGGCGGACGGACGTTTCCATCCGGCAGAGGAAGCGTTGCTCACCGAGATCGCCGGTCATCTTGGCTATGGCCCGGTCGCGTTCAGGCAGATGATCGAGATGGTACTAAATCAAACCCGCTTTGCGGGTGGGCAGGAAAGCACGGCCACAGCATTCGACGATGCCTACAAGGCTTTGGGAGTGACCAAGGACAGCAGCGACGCGGAGATCAAGCGCGCCTATCGCAAGCTGATGAGCCAATACCATCCCGATAAATTGATAGGACAAGGTGTGCCGGAAGACATGGTCGCGATGGCAACCGAGCAGGCGAAAGAGATCCAGCTTGCCCATGACTTGATCAAGAAGAGCAGAAATATTTAGGGAACCTCTGATTAAGTCCGCCATGAGCCGCGTTGCTGACAAAAACGGGATGATCGCAAGGCGCGCGACGCCGGTCGTAGTCATTCTACGATGCCAAGGAGCGCAACACCGCGAGCGTCCGTCTTTGTTGCAACCCGCGAGGGAATTGGCTTTGCGGGCGGTCTGCTACGTCAGGCTCCTAGCGAAGGGAATAACCATTCGCGTTGTCGCCTTTCTTGCATCCCATCCCGCAAAGCCGAATTCGTGGCCATGTGGGACTTAATCAGAGGTTCCTTAGCATCGGCCCACCTTTTCCCGCAACAGCAAGGCATAATCCTGCAGCGGCTCCATCCCGCGCTGTGGCAATTTTTCCGCAATCTCGCCGATGCGAAGCCCATATCCCGGCAGAACGAGATCAGGCGCCAGTTCGAAAAGCGGAATGGCAAGGAACGCCCGATCAAGGATTTCCGGGTCTGGAAGCTTGATATCCTGCGCGTCCATCGCCAGATCTCCGTATACAATCAAATCCAGGTCTATCGTGCGCGGCGCATATTTGTCTTCCGTGCGTTCGCGCCCCAGGCCTTTTTCGATGCGGCGCAGCATGGTGTGCTTCAATTCCGCGGGAGGCACGTCTGTTTCTATCTCGACCACGCAATTGTAATAAGGCTGCTGCTCCGGGTGTTCGAGGGCGTCGGTGCGATAGACCATGGAAATTCCCGTAAGGCGGGTTTGCCGGGCCAGACACTGGATCGCTGCCCTTACATTTTCCGCGGGCTTGATGTTCGAGCCTATGGCGATAAAAGCGCGTGCCATGGTAGCTCAACGCTTCCGGGTAATTTCCACCGCCACAGTCCTGGCAAAGCGCAACGCGTATGGCTTTTCCACAGACACGTCAACCTGCCGCACCTCCCGCTTTGCAAGACAGAGTTCCGCTATGGCCTCCGCCAGCGCCTCCTCGAGAAAGTATTGGGAGGCTTCCACCATGGCGAGGACTTGTTTTTTAAGCGCGCGATAATCAACGGTGTCCTCGATGTGGTCGCTTTTTCCGGCCTTGCGCAGGTCAGTGTAGATGGCCAGGTTGATAACCACATCCTGCTTTTCGCGGCGCTCATTCTCATTGATGCCCAAAACGCATCGGGCATGAAGGTCACAGATCCGGATGCGGTCCATGACGCCCCCTTGATCTAACGGATCAAACCGCGCAATTTATCGGGCGTCATCATCTCCCCCTGCCTGATAAGTTCTCGCGCCGCCTCGACCTTGTCCCACACATTGCACATCATCACTCCCCTGACCTTGCGGTCGCGAAAATAGTAGATGACCCCGGTGTCGTTTTCCTTCTGCCAGTCGGCGAAAGTCTCCAGCCGTGAATCGACTTCGCCGGTGGCCTCATAACCGAACTCGAAAAGATCCGAGAAAAAGAACGGTTGGTAGGTAAAGGGTTCGCGGGCGCCGGCCATATTCAGCCCCGCGCATTTCCCCTGGTTGAGAGCGTGATCCCAGTGCTCTATGCGCATCTGCTGCCCCAGCACCCGGTAAGGGAAACAGGCATTGTCCCCGGCGGCGTAGATATCCGGACGGGATGTTTCGAGATATTCATTCACCACGATGCCGTTGCCCACTTCCAGATTGGCGCTCCTGGCCAGCTCCATCTCCGGGACAACACCCACACCGACGATCACGATATCAGACGATATCGATTCACCCTTCCCGGTTTGTGTAATGAATTTAGCCTCGCTCCTGCTGAAGGATACCGGCTTGTCCGACGCTAGTATCCTGACTCCTTTCTCCGCGTAGCGCCGCTGCACGGCCCGCCCCAGGTAGTCGGGAAAGACCCGGTCGCAGAGAGTTTCACCTGGAAAAATCATCGTGACATCCAGTTTGTTGATGTTGAGTGCAGCGGCAAGCTCCGAACCGATGAATCCGCCGCCGACGACCACTGCGGATTTACCTTCGGTGGCTGCACCCCGTGTCCGCAGATAATCGTCCAGGCCGCGAAAATAGCAAATGCCATCGAGATCGCCGCCGGGAATATTCAGTTTCCGCGCTGTGCAACCTGTCGCCAGAAGCAGTTTCCCGTACCCGTACGTCTCTCCATTGGCTGCGGCCAGAGTCTTTGCGACCGGGTCAAGCCCTGTCACTTTTGCGCCCAGCGCCAGCGTAACCGCAATATTTTCATAAAACGCACGATCATGGAGGAAGATATCCTCCACTTTCTGTTTGGCAAACCATAGCTGCTTGGACAGCGGCGGGCGGTCATAGGGCAAATGGTTTTCCGCTCCCGCCACAAGTATCGTTCCCGCCGCATCGAGTTCGCGGATACCCTGCACAGCCGATGCACCTGCCAGCCCCCCGCCCACAATCACATAATCGTAAACGTGTTTCATGTCATCTCCCCGCATGGCTGAACCAATCTGCCAAAGAGCGCGAATCATGATACGCTTGATACGCTAAAAGACAATTCGACACCGGAGCCCATTGCTTCACTCCGATCCACAGCTTTTCGC
>JBARHM010000393.1:0-1683 GCA_049799235.1 Gallionella sp. | reverse complement strand
GTATTGCGATCAGTGCGCAGCTTACGCGCAGATCGGCAGCGCTATCGGCAGCAGCGGCATCAGCTTTGCCAGCAGTGATAATTTCGAAACACTGTATCTAGGCAATCCGGGTTCTTACATCTCGTCTACGTTCGTCGCATTCGCGGCGCGCGCTCCGCCTTACTCCGCATAAGCTCATTCGACTCCTCGTGCAATCTGCACGAGGACTTGTCATTACTTTTGTGGAGTAAACAATGTCCAAAAGAATCTATCTGGGCGTGGCCATCGCCACGCTACTAGTTCATCCGCTTACCGTATCCGCCGCAAGCGATACCGATCTGGAAGACTTACGTGAACAGGTTCAAAAATTGGAGCAGCGTGTCAGTCAACAGCCCAATACGGCTCCACCAGCGACAGCCGCTGGTGCCAATAGTGAAAGTGCGTTCAATCCTGCAATATCGCTAATTCTCGACGGCAGTTATGGCAACTTGCAGCAAGACCCAACCATCCCGGCAACCGGTTTTGCCATGAACCCCAACCCGGGACATGAGCAGGGCCTCAATCTCGGCGAATCGGAGCTGGGCATCAGCGCCAATATCGATCCGCAATATCGCGGCGAGGCAACCTTCGCGCTCGATCCAGCCGGAGGCATCAGCGTGGAGAACGCTTTCGTGCGGACGGCCTCACTCGGCAACGGACTCAATCTCAAATTTGGCCGCTATTTCTCCGGGCTGGGTTATCTTAACGAGCAGCATGCCCACGCCTGGGATTTCGCCGATCAGCCGCTGGTATATGCAACGCTGTGGGATAACCAACTAGCCGAAGATGGCTTGCAGCTCAAGTGGCTGGCACCTACCGATACCTTTTTCGAGGTGGGCGGTGAAGCCGGACGCGGACGCGGCTTTCCCGGCACCGATCGCACCAAAAACGGTGTCGGCTCGGGTGCGCTGTTCGCACACCTCGGTGATGACATCGGCATCGAACACAGCTGGCGAGCGGGCATATCTCTGTATCAAACCCGCGCGGAAGATCGTCCCAGCGATGGTGTGCCTGACTTGCCAGGTACATCGGGTGGCGTGAGCAACAGCTTTAGCGGCGACAGCCAGACTGCAGGACTGGATTTTGTCTGGAAATATTCGCCCAACGGCAACACGGCCAACCGTTACGTGAAAGTGCAGGGAGAATATTTCCGGCGCAAGGAAAACGGTCAGCTCGCCTACGACACCACTGGCGCCAATATCACCGACAGCTATGAGGTCACACAAAGCGGCTGGTATCTGCAAGGGGTGTACCAGTTCGTGCCCCATTGGCGCAGTGGTTTGCGTTATGACCAGCTTGATCCGGGTACAGCCAGCGTCGGCGCGGCGAATATTGCGAACGTCATCAGCAACTATGGCTACATGCCCAAGCGGACTACGTTGATGGTGGACTACAGCCCCAGCGAATTTTCACGTCTGCGTCTGCAACTGGCACGCGACGATTCGCGGCAAGGGCTGATCGACAACCAGTTATTCCTGCAATACATCATGAGCATGGGCGCGCATGGCGCACACCAGTATTGATATGGAGTGCGCAGACATGTCTGCGCCTTATATAAGGCGGCGACGTGTCGACGCACTCCAAATAATTTAAAGGAAAAATCATGAAAACGAAACAAAGTGAAGTTTCGGTGCAGGCTAATGCTCGCGTAAGCAGGCGTTATGC
>JBARHM010000392.1:0-2287 GCA_049799235.1 Gallionella sp. | reverse complement strand
CACCCAGCTTGCCGCCGAGGGCCAGCTCGATCCGACGATCGGGCGGGCCAAGGAAATCGAGCGGGTCATGGAAATCCTGGCCCGCCGGAAGAAGAACAACCCGGTCCTGATCGGTGAGCCCGGCGTGGGCAAGACCGCCATCGTCGAGGGGCTGGCCCTGCTGATCGCCAGCGGGCAGTGCCCCGACGTGCTGCGGGACCACCGGGTCCTGTCGCTCGACATGGCCGCCGTGATCGCCGGCACCAAGTACCGGGGCCAGTTCGAGGAGCGGCTGAAGGCGGTCATGAACGAGATCGCCCAGCACAAGAGCGTCATTCTGTTCATCGACGAGCTGCACACGCTGGTCGGGGCGGGCGCCGCCGAAGGCGCCATCGACGCCTCGAACATGCTCAAGCCTGCGCTGGCGCGAGGCGAGCTGCAGTGCGTGGGCGCCTCGACCCTGAACGAGTACCGCAAGTACATCGAGAAGGATGGCGCCCTCGAGCGGCGGTTCCAGACGGTGGTGGTCGAGCCGCCCACGATCGAGGAGACGGTGGACATCCTCAAGGGACTGCGCAAGAAGTACGAGGACCATCACCGGATCTCGATTCCCGATGCGACGCTGGTGGCGGCGGCGCACCTCTCGGAGCGCTACATCACCGACCGGTTCCTGCCGGACAAGGCGATCGACGTGATCGACGAGGCGGGGGCCCGGGCCCGGCTGGCCTCGCAGGCGCCGCCGGCCGAGGTCGCCGAGCTCAAGCTCGAGCTGGAGAAGGTCAACCAGCAGAAGGAGGATGCGGTTCGCGACCAGAACTTCGAGCGGGCGGCGTCACTGCGCGACCGGGAGCGCGAGCTGCAGAACGGGATCCGGCTGAAGCAGGAGGAGTGGGAACGGGAGCGGCAGACCCGCCGCCCGGTCATCGACGAGGAGGCGATTGCCTTCATCGTGTCGCGCTGGACCGGCATCCCGGTCACCCGCCTGCAGGAGGCCGAGACCGCCCGCCTCCTCCGGATGGAGGACGAGCTGCACCACAGCGTGGTGGGCCAGGATGAGGCCATCAAGGCCATCTCCCGCGCCATCCGGCGCTCGCGGGCCGGGCTCAAGGATCCCAACCACCCGATCGGGTCGTTCGTCTTCTGCGGCCCGACCGGGGTGGGGAAGACCGAGCTGGCCCGCGCGCTGGCGCGCTTTCTCTTCGCGGACGCCTCGGCGCTGATCCGTGTCGACATGTCCGAGTACATGGAAAAGTTCTCGGTCAGCCGGCTGATCGGGGCGCCGCCAGGATATGTCGGCTACGAGGACTCGGGCGCTCTGACCAAGGCCGTCCGCCGGAAGCCCTACTCGGTCGTGCTGCTGGACGAGATCGAGAAGGCGCATCCCGACGTGTTCAACATCCTGCTGCAGGTTCTCGACGAGGGCCGGCTCACGGACAACTACGGCCGGGTCATCGATTTCAAGAACACCGTGGTCATCATGACCTCGAACGTCGGCGCGCGGGACATCATGTCCGGCAAGACGCTCGGATTCCAGGGCAGCGACGTACGGACGTCGTTAGACAAGATGTCCGAAAAGATCAGGGAGGAGTTGAACAAGGTCTTCAATCCCGAGTTCCTGAACCGGCTCGATGACGTGATCATCTTCCATCCGCTGAGCCGCGAGCACATTGCGCAGATCGTCACGATCCTCCTGAAGGAAGTGCAGCGCCGGCTGGGCGACGAGGTCCACACGACGCCCGCGGCCATCGACTTCCTGGTCGAGAAGGGCTACGACCAGAACTTCGGGGCCCGGCCGCTCAAGCGCGCGATCCAGAAGTACATCGAGGACCCGCTCAGCGAGCGGATCCTGCAGGGCGAGTTCGGGCGCGGCGACGAGGTCGAAGTGGATCTCGCCCCCGGGGGTGACCAGCTCACCTTCCGCGCGCTCACTGGCTCCAAGGCCTGAACCTCTACGGGCGGCATCCCTCCGGATCGCCGCCCGCTTCGTTCGTCCCCCTCGCCGATGCGTTTCTGGCTCACCGCCTGTCTGTTCGCGATTACCCTGGGCGCGGCTCCCGCCGCCGCCCAGGAGCCGACGACCCCTGAGGTCGACAGCATCGTCGTCGAGGGCAACCACCGCCTGACGGCGGCGCAGATCATCGGCACCAGCGGCCTGGTGCCCCACCGCCCCACCAGCTACCGCGACATCCAGCGCGCCGTCACCGCCCTGTACAAGACGGGCCAGTTCGACGACGTGACCATGGCCCAGCGGCTGGACTCGACGGGCGTCGTCCTGATCCTCCAGGTCGTGGAGCGGCCCATTCTGCAG
>JBARHM010000391.1:0-9365 GCA_049799235.1 Gallionella sp. | reverse complement strand
GTGCATGTTCGGTCAGGTAGACTGCTGCGCCGCCGATCTCGCCGCCCACCGAAAATCCCTGCAAAAGGCGCAATACCAGTAGTATTGCGGGAGCCAGCATGCCGACCTGCGCATAGGTCGGTAACAGCCCGACGCAGAATGTAGACAGTCCCATCAGTACGATCGTGGCTATAAACACCGGGCGGCGTCCGTACTTGTCACCCAACGAGCCGAACATTGCAGCTCCTAGTGGTCGCACCAGCATGCCGACTCCGAAGGTGGCAAGGCTCGCCAGCAAGGCCGCGACCGGATTTTCCTGCGGGAAGAACAGCGTACTGAAATAAGTGGCAAGCGAAGCGAAGGTGAGAAAGTCATACCATTCCAAGAAAGTACCGAAACAGGCCGCGATGACGACCTTGCGCTGGATGACTGATGGTTGTGGTGTTGATAGACTGGTGGGCAAGATTAATTATTGATTGAGTACGCAGCCGTGAGATTTTTATTATTATTATAAATCATCGCATTATCAGCATTTCTTAATTATGAATCTCATGTTCGAGATCTCACAAAAATAATATGGTCGGGGCGAGAGGATTCGAACCTCCGACCACGTGCACCCCATGCACGTACGCTACCAGGCTGCGCTACGCCCCGAGGGCGCGGATTATAGCAGAGCAGACAACACTAATGACAAATCATTCTTGCTACGAAAGAAACCCTAGAGCATTATGATTCGAGTGCCCTCAGACATTGGTGGGGGACACCACGTGAAAACAGGAATAGCCAAGGATACTTTGGGAAAAGTCAGTACCGAAAAACTAATCCCATCGGTCGTCCCTGACCTGGACCATGCCGTTCTCGACTCTGGTCGGGAAAGTTGCCGTCGGCTCGTAGGCAGGAGCAGTCAGTGCCTCGCCGGTTTTGATTGAGAAACGGGCGCCGTGACGCGGGCAGATGATCTGGTCGTTTTCGACGCAGCCTCCGGTCAGCAGTCCGCCGTCATGGGTGCAGACATCTTCGATTGCATAGAACGCGTTGTCCAGTTTGAACACCGCGATACCGACGCCATCGATTTCAATGTGCACCGGCTTGCCAGTGGAGATCGCTTCCACTTTCGCAACGTCTTCCCATACACTCATACTGCTTCCACTTCGATATCGGGTTCGATGGTTCGTGCCAGATTGCCGATCGCCGAAAGTGTCCCGGCAAGTGAACTCGGGCAGCTTCCGCATGCTCCGTAATAGCGGATAGAAAGCACATTTCCGTCCAGCCCGACGATTTGCAGATCTCCGCCGTCCGACACCAGCGCGGGCCTGACCTGCTCGTTCAGCAATTGGCGGATTGCAGCCAGCCTCGGATCATCGTCATCGAAGCTTGATACGGCTTCATGCTCAGGTTTCTTGGCCGCCTCCGCCTCCCTGATCGGCATCGCGATCTCCCGTACCAGTTTGGGCCAGTCCGCTTCTCCGTCTTGGGTGACGGTGATCCACTTGTCCATGTAATACACATTAATGACATGGGGGATCGCAAACAATTTTGAAGCAAGCGGATCGGCAGCGGCCGACACGTCGCTATCGAAAGAACAAGCCGTGCCCCAGGTCAACCTGTCCTTCAACACGAACTTGACCGCGTTCGGGTTCGGAGTGTCTTCGATGTCGGCGATTCTAGGCATGACTATTCTTCGCCTATCATGGAGCCGGGGACAGGATCGGCTTCGCCTTCAGTCGAGACTGCAGTTTCAGAATGCAGTGCCGCATGCAGCGTATGCCACGGCAGGATCGCGCACTTGACCCGTGAAGGCAGATCCTTGACCCCGGCAAACACTTTAAGTTTGCCCAAATGATTATCCTGATGGTCTGGATCGAGTGTCCCGGTCGCCATGCCACGGAATTCATCGACCATGATCTCGGCGTCCTGTACCGATTTACCTTTTACCGCACCGGTCATCATCGAAGCAGATGCCTTGCATATCGCGCAGCCCTCGCCTTCAAAGGCGATGGCGTCGATCTTTTCATCCAGCACATTCATCGACAACCTGATGTGATCCCCGCACAGCGGGTTGTGTCCCTCGGCATGGCGATTCGCTCCGAGTATCGAACCGAAGTTCCTCGGCTTGCGGTTGTGATCGAGTATCACTTCCTGATAAAGGTGCCGCATGTCGCTCATGAAAACATCCCCTGCACTTTGCGGATGCCATCGATCAACTTGTCGATTTCCTGTTTGGTGTTGTAGAAGGCGAACGAGGCGCGCGCGGTAGCCGGTACATGGAAGCGCTGCATAACCGGCTGCGCGCAATGGTGGCCGGTACGGATAGCGATACCATCACTATTCAGAATAGTGCCCACGTCGTGCGGGTGCACTCCTTTGATTTCAAATGACAGCACAGCGGCTTTATTCTTCGCTGTACCGATGATTCTGACGCCTGGAAGAGACGAAACCCGCTCTGTCGCATAATTCAGCAATTCATGTTCGTACACCTCTATGTTGGCGAGTCCGATCCCGTTCAAATAATCGATCGCGGCACCCAGGGCGATCGCCGCCATGATAGGTGGCGTGCCTGCCTCAAACTTGGACGGGATGACGTTGTAGGTCGTTTTCTCGAAGGTCACCGAGAGGATCATGTCGCCGCCACCCATAAAGGGCTGCATCTTTTCCAGCAACTGCGCCTTGCCGTACAACACACCTATTCCGGTCGGTCCGCACATCTTGTGGCCGGAGAAGGCATAGAAATCGCAGTCCAGATCCTGCATGTCGAGTGACTGATGCGGCGCAGCCTGCGCACCGTCGAGCAACACCGGCACGCCGTGGCGGTGAGCAAACGCGGTCATTTGCTTCACCGGATTGATCGTGCCGAGGGCGTTCGACACATGCGACAGGGCGAGGAACTTTGTCTTTTTGTTGAACAGCGTCTCGAACTCGTCGATGAGCAACTCACCGTCATCGTTCATCGGGATCACGCGCAGTACCGCGCCTTTTTCCTGTGCCAGCATCTGCCATGGAACGATGTTCGCGTGGTGCTCCAGTGCGGACAGGATGATCTCATCGCCTTTGCCGATGAAAGTCCGGCCGTAGCCGTGCATCACCAGATTAATCGCTTCGGTGGTCCCGCGCGTGAAAATGATCTCGCGCGACTCTTTCGCCTTCAAGAAATGTTGAACCTTGACGCGCGCCGCCTCGAATTCCTTGGTGGCCAACTCGCTCAGATAATGCACCGCACGGTGGATATTCGAGTGTTCCTGACTTTGGTAGCGCACGATGCGGTCGATGACTGGCTGCGGCATCTGGCTGCTGGCCGCGTTATCCAGATAGACCAGCGGCTTGCCGGATACCTGCAGGCCGAGTATCGGAAAATCGGCCCTGATACGCTCGATGTTGATACGATCGCCCTTCATTACTTCGGCAGCCATGGCTTCGACCTTCATGTGCGAGCTCCGCCCACGCGTTCCCCATTCATACGTTCAAGGATCGTCCTGCTCAGGGATTCGACCAGGGATGGCACCGGAATCTTGACTATGATCTCGGCCGCAAAAGCGTGGGTGAGCAGGTTGCGCGCACGCTCCTCGGTAAGACCGCGACTCTTGAGGAAGAACAGTGCGTCTGTGTCGATCTGCCCGATCGTCGCACCGTGCTTGCAACTCACATCATCATTGAAGATTTCCAGCTGCGGCTGGGTGTCGATGTGCGCTTTGGCTGAGAGCAGCAAGTTGCGGCTGCTTTGCGCGGAGTCGGTTCCGACCGCACCTTCGTGCACGATGATCTTGCCGCTGAATACCGCATGCGCCGATCCGTCTGCGATGCATTTGTGCAACTGTATGCTCTTGCCCTTGGGTGCGGCATGATCGATCAGGGTATGTGTGTCTGCGATCTGGCGACCTGCAACCAATGCCAGCCCGTCCAGCCGAATTTCTGCTCCTTCATCCTGCTGCGTGACATGCAGTGCATGGCGGGATACGCGCGCGCCGAAAGCCAGTGAAGTTGCGGCATAGACGCTGTCCCTGTTCGCCACGACCGAACAGTGTCCGATATGGAACGCATTCTTTTCCTCGCGCTGCACACGCACATGCTGCAACCGTGCCTGTTCCTTCAGCACCACCTCGGTCACGGCATTTGAAAAATAGATCCCGTCGTCCAGGCCCACGTAGTCTTCCACCAAGGTGGCGCGACTGGAGGATTCCATCAACACCATGCAGCGCGGATAGATCGCGGATGGTGCTTCGCGCCTGGTCGCAACATGCAGCAGATGAATCGGTGCCGATACTTCCCTGACGACATGCACCCAGCCACCATCCTCGAAGAAGTTCGTGTTCAAGGCGACGAATGCATCCTGCTGGTACGGCGCATATCGACCGAAATTAGACTCGACCATCCGGTCTCCGAAGCGGTCTGCAAGCGATGCCACCGTCACACCTGTATCCGTTTGTGACAAATCGGAAAGTTCGGCCGCATAACATCCGTCGACAAAGACCAGCCTGATAGCTCCGGGTATCAAGAACTTCTCGATGTCGGTCAGCGTCAATCTGGCAAAAGAATCCACCGGTTGAAAGCCGTGCTGGAACAGCGGAGACAAGTCGGTGAAGCGCCAGTCGTCGTGCCGGTCTGATGGAAAATTCAAAGCCTGGGCGCGCGCCAGAGCATTCAGGCGTATCTTTTCGAGCCATCCATCCGATCTGACGGCTTTGCCGAGCAACAGCTGCTCGAAACATTGTTCCCTGGTCAGTTTCATGCTGCCGCCCTGAGCCAGTCGTAGCCGCGCGCTTCCAGTTCCAGCGCGAGCTCCTTGCCAGCGGTCCTGACGATGCGCCCGCCGTCCATCACATGCACATAATCCGGCACGATGTAGTTCAACAAGCGCTGGTAATGGGTCACCATCACCACCGCATTGTCGGGAGAAAGCAGGCTGTTCACGCCTTTCGCCACGATCCGCAATGCATCGATATCGAGGCCGGAATCGGTCTCGTCCAGGATCGCGAGCCTGGGTGCCAGCACTGCCATTTGCAGTATCTCGTTGCGCTTTTTCTCGCCGCCGGAAAAGCCTTCATTGACGCTCCGGCCGAGGAAGCTTGGATCCATTTCGACGACCTTGAGCTTCTCCTGCACCAGATCCTCGAACTCGAGCGGATCGAGTTCATCCAGCCCGCGCTCAGTCTGCAGTGTGTTGTAAGCCAGCCGCAACATTGCGCTGTTTGACACCCCCGGGATTTCGACCGGATACTGAAATGCCAGGAATAGTCCTGCTCTGGCGCGCTGTTCCGGTTCAAGCGCGAACAGGTCCCTGCCTTCAAGACTGGCTGTGCCGCCGGTAACGGCATAATCGGGATGCCCCGCCAGAACTTTGGCAAAGGTGCTCTTGCCGGAGCCGTTGATGCCCATGATGGCGTGGACTTCGCCCGCGCATACGGTGAGATCGACACCTTTCAGGATCTCCACGCCATCGACTACGGCCCTGAGATTTTTTACTTCCAGCAATACTTTGCTTCCTTTGTTGATCATCCTACACTCCCTTCAAGTTTCAGGCCGAGCAGCTTGGTAGCCTCGACCGCAAATTCCATAGGCAGATGCACGAACACGTCCTTGCAAAAACCGTTGATGATCATCGAGACCGCATCTTCCGAACCGATGCCGCGCTGTGCGAAGAAGAACATCTGGTCTTCGCCGATCTTGGATGTCGATGCCTCGTGCTCTATCGTTGCCGTGGTGTTCTGCACGTCTATGGTCGGAAAAGTATTCGCCTTGCAGCGGTCGCCGATCAGCATCGAATCGCACTGCGAATAATTCCGGGCACCGTTCGCGCGGCTGCCGACCTTGACTAGGCCCCGATAGCTGTTGTTCGAGCGTCCGGCGGAAATGCCTTTCGAGATGATCTTGCTCCGGGTGTTCTTGCCGATATGGATCATTTTTGTCCCGGTGTCGGCTTGCTGCAGCTGGTTGGTCAGTGCCACCGAATAGAATTCTCCTGTCGAGTTGTCGCCGAGCAAAACGCAACTCGGATACTTCCAGGTGATGGCGGATCCGGTTTCGACCTGGGTCCAGGAGATGTTGGAATTGACGCCCTTGCACAGGCCGCGCTTGGTAACGAAATTGTAGATACCTCCCTTGCCGTTCTCATCGCCGGCGTACCAGTTCTGCACCGTCGAATATTTTATGTCGGCGTTGTCGAGCGCGACGAGTTCCACCACTGCCGCATGCAACTGGTTGGTATCGAACTGGGGTGCCGTGCACCCTTCCAGATAACTGACCGAACTGCCTTCTTCGGCGATGATCAGCGTGCGCTCGAACTGGCCCGAGCCCTCGGTATTGATCCTGAAATATGTGGACAGATCCATCGGACATTTGACGCCCTTCGGGATGAAACAGAAGGATCCATCGGTGAACACCGCAGAATTGAGCGCGGCATAAAAGTTGTCGCCGCTCGGCACGACACTGCCCAGATATTGCTTCACCAGTTCCGGATGCTCGCGCACCGCTTCGGAAAACGAACAAAAAATGATTCCAATCTCAGCGAGTTTCGCCTTGTAGGTCGTGGTCACCGATACGCTGTCGAAAATCACATCGACTGCGACTCCGGTCATCAGTTTTTGCTCGTGCAAAGGCACGCCAAGTTTTTCGAAGGTGCGCCTTAATTCCGGATCGACCTCGTCCATGCTGGCCAGTTGCTTCTTGGGCTTGGGTTGGGCGAAATAGATGATGTCCTGAAAGTCGATCCTGGGATGACTCACGTTCGCCCAAGTCGGTTCCTCCATGGTCAACCAGTGCCGATAGGCTTGCAGGCGGAATTCAAGCAGCCATTCCGGTTCACCCTTCTTATTTGAGATCATGCGGATAACGTTTTCATTCAAGCCTTTTGGAACCGATTCGGTTTCGATGTCGGTGACAAATCCGTGCTTGTATGGCTGGTTTACCAGATTGTGCAGTGCAGTGCTCATGAATAGCCCCTAAACTGCAAAGCTTTCGCCGCAGCCGCATTGATCCTTGACATTAGGATTGTTGAATTTGAACACATGTCCCAAACCTTCCTTCACATACGCAAGTTCAGTCCCATCAAGAAAGGACAGGCTCTCTGCATCAACCAGCACCTTCGCGCCAAAGCTCTCGAAAACTTTGTCGGACTCTTGCACTTCCTGCGCGATGCCCATGGTATAGGCGAAGCCGCTGCATCCGGATTTCTTCACCCCGAGACGCAGCCCGACTCCATTGCCGCTCTTCTCGACCTGAGTAAGGATGTGTTTTGCCGCAGATTCGGTCATCGTGATTGCCATGTTCATCTCCAAATATAATTCATACCAAAATACCACGCGAACGAAGCGCACTCATGTCCACGACCTGAGGTTTGGGTGCGATCATTTCGGCCAGATTCACTTTTTCAAGTGCATCCTGGATGATGTGATTGATCCCCTGCCAATTGCTGCGCGTCGAGCAGGTCGATTCGCGCTCACAGATCGTGGTGCCGCTGCATTCGGTGATCGAGATCGGACCGTCCATCGCATGGATGATTTCAGCGATCGAAATCTCCGCCGGATTGCGTGCCAGCATATAGCCGCCTTTGGCGCCCAGCACAGAATCCACAAGATTCTTTCGGACCAGCATTTTCAGAATCTTGCTTACCGTTGGTGCTGCGATACCCAACCCTGCCGACACCTCGCTTGCACTGTGGACAGCCAAGTCGCGCGCCATATAGGTCATTACTTGAGTACCATAATCAGCCATTTTGCTCAGTCTTAACATGTATACCTCATTTAATTAGGACTAGTTTAGTCCAAGTTAGTTCATATGGCAATACTGAATGCGATTTCGCCTGAAACCTAGCGAAATATGGGTATGGAACGGATTCATCAAAGGCATGGTGTGAATAAAAAAGCCGGCGCAAGCCGGCTTTAGGGTGGCATCCGATATATGATCGAATTTAGTTGTTTCAGGTGTTTTGCACCACGATTTTGGGAAATGCAGCACTGTGGTCCTGGGCCATATCAGCGACTTTTACCGCGATACGGCGGGCGATCTGTTTGTATTCTCTGGCGATTTTCCCATCCGGTTCGGCTACAACAGTCGGATTGCCCGAATCCGCCTGCTCTCGGATGCGTATGTCCAGCGGGAGGCTGCCCAAAAATTCCACTTTGTAATCGGCGCACATCTTTTCACCGCCTCCGGCACCGAAGATGTGTTCCTCATGGCCGCATTTGGAACAAATATGCGTGCTCATGTTTTCCACGATCCCGACGATCTTGATGCCGACTTTTTCAAACATCTTGAGTCCCTTGCGCGCATCCATCAGCGCGATATCCTGTGGCGTCGTGACGATCACCGCGCCGGTAACCGGAACCTTTTGCGCAAGCGTAAGCTGGATGTCACCGGTACCCGGTGGCAGGTCAACCACCAGATAATCCAGATTGTCCCAGCGTGTCTGGTGCAGCAATTGATCGAGCGCCTGAGTCACCATCGGACCACGCCAGACCATAGGCGTATCTTCTCCATCGATCATGAATCCGATAGACATTGCTTGCAGACCGTGATTGCTCATTGGCTCCAGGGATTTGCCATCAACCGATTTTGGTTGGCCGGAAATTCCGAGCATGGTGGGTTGCGAGGGACCGTAAATATCGGCATCCAGAACCCCGACTCGTGCTCCTTCGGCAGACAGTGCCAGTGCCAGATTCACAGCTGTCGTTGATTTTCCGACACCGCCCTTGCCGCTCGCCACGGCAATGATGTTCTTCACGCCTTCCACCAATTTAACGCCGCGCTGCACCGCGTGCGGCACAACTTTACTCGACACGTTGATGTTGATCTTGCCTACTCCCGGCAACTTTGCCTTCAGATGCGCCTCAACCATCGAGCGGATCTCATCCCACACGCTCTTGGCTGGATAGCCAAGCAAAATATCCAGCGTGACATCGCTGCCGCTGGTCTTGATGTTCTTGACGGATTTTCCGCTGACGTAATCTTTTTTGGTATTCGGGTCTATCAGATTCTTCAATGCGGTTTGTACATCTGTTTCGTTAAAACTCATCACTTACTCCTGGATCAGATAAAAGACTTGGATTCACATTTTAAACTATGTTGACTGTTATTGTCGGGTATATTTTGATCAATGATGCGATTCCCGGCTCGCCCCTGCAGCAGCCAGCCGGTCAAGATAATCCTGCCACAACACTGACTGATTTTTTCCCAATTTGTAAAGATACTCCCAGGTGAAAAGCCCTGTGTCATGGCCGTCATCAAAATTGATTTGCACGGCATAACTCCCGACTGGGATCAATTCGCTGATCCCTACATCCTTTTTTCCTACCTGCAATACCTCCTGTCCAGGCCCGTGACCGCTGACATCGGCCGAAGGAGAATACACGCGCAAGAATTCATAGGGTAGTTGATAACTAATACCGTCGTCGTAT
>JBARHM010000390.1:0-4722 GCA_049799235.1 Gallionella sp. | reverse complement strand
GTTGTTAACTGCGCCATTGCTGGCGAATGGCGAAATCCTGAAATAGGGACTCATTGCCCGGGCGCGGCAGGGTCCTTTTCCTTCTGCGGCTTTTCCTTGGGCTCACTGATCAGCATCGCATCCTCGTCGTCATCCAGCAGGATACGGCTGGCATTCCCTTCCATGTCCTCGTATTGGCCCTTCTTCACCGCCCAGATGAGAATAGCGACGAACACCAAGCCGAAGAACGTCATACCCGGGATGAGACTGTAAATTACTTCCACGGCAACTATTCCTTAAACAAGTTACGAATACGCGCTGCGTTGCCTATCACCAGCAGCGAACTGATCGGCATGGTTATCGCGGCAACCAGCGGGGTTACTTGCGCCATCATCGCCAACGGCACCATGATAGTGTTATACACGAACGACAGGCCAATGTTCTGTTTGATGGTCCGCAATGTGCGACGCGAAAGCAGTGTCGCCAGACGCACCTTATCCAGTTCATTTTGCATCAGCACGATATCGGCACTTTCGACAGAGACGTCTGTGCCGGAACCCAATGCGATGCCGACATCGGCGCGAATCAGCGCGGGCGCATCATTGACACCGTCCCCCACCATCGCCACGTATTCGCCGCGCCGCTGTAACTGTTGAATAACCCTGTCCTTGTCCTGTGGCAGCACTTCTGCGATGACTTCCATGCCACCCAGTTGACGCGCTATTGCCTCGGCCACCGGCTTGCGGTCTCCGCTCAACAATGTCATGCCGATGCCGGCCTCGCGCAAAGTATTCACCAAACCCTGCGCATCAGCACGCAACTTGTCCGACAACACCAGCACTGCGACATGCTGACCATTTACTGCCAGATGCACACAAGTCCTGGCCTGTTGCTCCAAGTCGCCCTGTTTTTGCAGCAAACTGTCCTGCATGGCCGTGTTGTTTTGTTCCAGCCATTCTGCGGTACCCAGCAGCACGCTCTTTCCATCTGCCTCAGCCTCAACGCCTGCGCCCGCCGTGGCATGGAATCCCCGCACCCCGATGTTGCGATAAGGCAACTGGCGCTCATCAGCTTCTCTTACGATGGCATGCGCCACACTATGCTCTGAATAACGCTCCACTCCCCCAGCCAAAGCCAGCAGACCCGCCTCATCCTGCCCGGATGCGACGATCATATTTTCCACGCGCATCTTTCCTTCAGTCAAGGTGCCGGTCTTGTCAAACACAAAATGCGTGACCTTGGACAAAGTCTCCAGCACCTCGCCATTCTTGACCAGAATACCATGCTTGGCACCCAGACCGGATGCCACGGCGATCGACATCGGAGTGGCCATTCCCAGCGCGCAGGGGCAGGTTATGATCAATACCGAAGTGGCCGCCATCAGCGCCAATTCGAAATTCTCAGACCAGACAAGGAAGGTGATGCTCGCGAAAACCAGAGTAGCCAACACGAACCACGGTACGATGCTGTCGGAGATGCGCTGGATCGGCGCCTTGGATGACTGTGCTTCCTCTACCAGACGAATGATCTTGGATAGCATGGAGTCCTGCGATACAGCCTGAACTTCCACCACCAGTGCGCCACTGCCGTTCATCGTGCCCGCTGCGACACGATCACCCGGTTGTTTTTTGACCGGTGCCGACTCGCCGCTCAACATCGACTCATCGACCGAGCTATGACCCTCGCAAACCAATCCGTCCATCGGAATCTTGCTGCCGGGCTTGATCACCACCCTGTCGCCCACCACCACTGCACGCACCGACATCATTTTCTCTTCACCTTGACGCAACACAGTCGCGACACGCGGCTGCATGTCCATCAGGCGATTGGTTGCAGCCACCGCCTGGTGACGGAACATCCCCTCCAGATAGCGCCCAATCAATATCACGAATGTCAGGTTGGTGACCGTATCGAAATACACTACACCTGCACCCCCCAGCGTCACATATAGCGAGTATGCATAGGTGACCGACAGCCCGATGGCGATGGGTAAATCCATGGTCAAACGCCCGTTGCGCAACCCGCTCCATGCCCCCTTGTAGAAGGGATAACCGGAATACAGCAAGGTGGGCGTCGCCAGAGACAAGGCCATCCAGTGGAAGAAACTCGCGAACTGCCCCCTGTCGGCACCGCTGTATAGCGCGATGGCAATCAGGTTAAGATTCATCATGGCAAAGCCTGCAAAGAACAGCCGGAACAGCATGGCCCGATTAGCCTTCTTCATGGCCCCTTCGGCCACTTCCGGATCGTAAGGAACGCCGGCATAGCCGATTTGCGACAAGCGTTCTATCAGTGCTGATAGCTTGACACGCTGGCTATCCCAGCGCAGGTGCAATCGTTTGCCAGCCAGATTGACATTGGCCGTCAATACACCGGGCATGCGCATCATGGCTCGTTCGATCAGCCACACACAGGCAGCGCAATGTATACCCTCGACCAGCAGATGCGCTTCGCTCAGTTCACCTTTGCGACTGACGAAGTCCTGCTGCACTTCGTCCAGGTCGTACATCTCTATGTCTTTCGGTGGTGTTGGCGGCGGCGCCAGCAAAGTACCCTGCGGGGTGCGCTGGTAATAGCCTTGCAGGCCTGCCTCGTATATCGCTTCGCATACCGACTGACAGGCGAAGCAGCAGAAATCACGCTCCTTGCCCTCAAGCCGGCTATGGTAATCAGCATCTCCTGCAACCGGCAAGCCGCAATGAAAACACCCCACATGAGCGAGGTGGATTGCTTCACTCTGTTGCATCCAGGATATCTCTAGGTCTATTTCGGGATAGCAACAAAGACCTTTTGCTCCGTATCAAACTTCCGGTCATCATGTTGCACTCTGATGAGAAGATCCCAATTGCCTGCTCGCGGAAATTTCATGCTGCCCTCGTAATGTCCCGGAGCAACTTCATGCAGAGAACCCTTGAAATCAAACGTGGGATCCCCCGGCCATTGCGCGTTGATCTCCACTTGCCCGCCCTGAACCGGCTGTCCGTCGCGATCATTCAACTCAAATTTCAATACCGCCGGGCTGGCCATCAAGATAAAGCGCACCGCACTGGCCGTAGCCTGGCTGTCATTTTCCAGTTGCTGAGGCGAATGCATCCTGGCCTGCCAACCCAGCGTGGACCGTTCCGCCTGCTGTTGTACCCATTTAGCATCGAATTGATTGTGGGCCTTGACACTGTAGTGATCGTCAAGCAGGCGCATGGGATGATTCAGGACATTCCACAGCATACGGCCATTGATCAACACCCCGGACAGCACGATTACCAGCAATCCCAGCAACCATGGATTGCGCCAGCCCTGTTTATTCTTTTGCGAAAACATGATCAACCTCCTATATCTGAAATCAAGGATCAACGCTCGGGGCCAGTGAATTTGGTGGTGTATTCCGCCTCCATAGTCGGATCTTCCGCATTCGCCACATAGAACTCAATATCAGTAACTTCCTTCTGGATATTTTCGAGGGGTGCCTTGACGAAAATGGTAAATGATGTCGCTCTGCCATGCGTGACCAAATGCGGTTCTTCGGCTCCGATCAGTGTCTGCCCTTTCACGCCACCTTCGGACCTGACGGACACATGAATGTCCTGGCCGGTCTTGTTAAGCACCTTGAACGTGTATTTATTCTGGATCGAACCGTCGCTCATGCGCACAAACAACGGCTGCCGTTCAGGCGCCACCCTCAGGGTAAGCGATCCCAGGTGCGTCAAGCCATAGAGGATGCCGCCCAGGGACAGCAATATTATCGCCACGTACACCCAAGTCCGCGGATGCTGATACAGTTTGTGGACCGGGCGCCCTTCCAGTTCATCCAGAGAGGCATAGCGTATCAGTCCTCGAGGACGGCCGATCTTGTCCATCACGGAATCGCAGGCATCTATGCACAGGCCGCAGGTGATGCAACCGAGTTGTTGCCCATCGCGGATATCCACACCGGTAGGACACACTTGCACGCACTGGAAGCAATCGATGCAATCGCCTTTGGCGGTGTCGGCCTGCCAACTGCCATGGCGCTGCATTCTGCCGCGCGGTTCACCGCGCTTTTCATCATAGGCCGGAAGTATCGTCTGCGAGTCGGCCATCACCGCCTGTATGCGTGCATAGGGACACAACCACATACAGACCTGCTCGCGCATGAATCCGGCAAGGATATACGTACCCAGGAAAAATGCGATCAGCACCGACCATTCCAGCAAGGAAAGGTTGAAGTTCAGCAAATCGTGCCAATACAGGTAGGCATCCGTGAACCATATGGTGAAGCTGATCCCGGTAAATAAAGCGATCGTCATCCAGATAGCATGCTTGATGGCTTTTTTGCGGATTTTGTCGCCGCTCCATGGAGCGGCATCCAATTTATGGCGCGCGTTGGGATTGCCTTCGATTTTCTCTTCTATCCACGTAAACAGATCGACCCATGAGGTCTGGAAGCAGAAATATCCGCAGAACACCCGCGATGCGACCGATGTGACCGCGAACAAAGTCATTGCCAGCAGCAGCAGCAGCAGCGAAACCATCCAGATGTCCTGAGGGAGAATGGTGAGATCGAAGAAATGGAACTGACGATTGTTGATGTCAAACAATATCGCCTGCTTGCCTTCCCAGCGCATATAGGCGCCAAAGAAGAAAAACAGCCAGATCGATTCGGTAATATACTTAAGCGTGCGGAATCTTCCCGGCACGCGTTTCGCATGCACGGTTTTTTCCCCACTGTTGACCTTCCACTCGGCGTGCTCATGGTACAGGCTGGTT
>JBARHM010000389.1:0-3443 GCA_049799235.1 Gallionella sp. | reverse complement strand
CGCTCCATCGTTGCGCAATGGACGATTTCTTGACCGGGCGGATAAATTCCATGGTTTGGGTATTCATGTTCAGGTGTTGGTATGATGTGTTTTATCGGCTCCCGCACTTCCCCATCCCGCAAGCCGGGACAGCAAGGGAAGAGTTTGCAAACAGCAGCGCATCATCCTGTAAAGGACCATGCCTTGTCAATTTTACGCGAAACAATACTGAACATCCGCAAAGGAATTGGGCATTTCCTGCCCGCGCAACCCTGCGTGCTGTGCGGCAGCATGAACCATGACGGATTGTGGTGCGGACCCTGCGACCAGGCCTTGCCCTATCTGAATACCCCACACTGTCCGGTGTGCGCCTTGCCGACACCCGCAGGTGAGGTATGCGGGCAATGCCTGAAGCAGCAGCCGCTGTTCACGAACACCGTTGCCGTATTCGGCTACTCCTTCCCGCTCGACAAGCTGATACACGCAATGAAGTACGGCGAGCAACTTTCCCTGGCGCATGCCTTCGCTAAAAAGCTGGCGCAGAGTGTGGATAAAGATGCGTTGCCCGATTATCTGATTCCGATGCCGCTGCACCCTGCAAAACTGCGCGAGCGGGGATTCAATCAATCTTTGCTGCTTGCCGCAAAGATCGCGCGTGATCACGATCTCAAGTTTCTGCCCGACGCATGCCAGCGCGTGCGCGATACACCGCCGCAATCCGCCTTGCCCTGGAAAGAGCGCAAAGAAAACGTGCGCAATGCGTTTCGCTGCGATATCGACTTGACCGGTCTGAAAGTTGCATTGGTTGATGACGTGCTGACTAGTGGAGCCAGTCTGGACGCACTCGCCGCTGCGGTCAGGCAGCGAGGCGCAATTGAGATCGGCGCGTGGGTGGTGGCGCGAACCTTGCCTCATTAATGAATCAAACGGGCGGAAACCTTGTACTGAAGTCCCCGCACCAGAACTATTTGGCCTCTAGTCTTTTTTAATGAATCCATGGGTGCGCGAATAGCCCCGGTCGATGCTTTCCAGCAATTGACCTTCGGTTACAACTACCACATCAATTCCGCTATTCACTATGCGAGAAATTTCGTCCGCGGCAGTGATGTCGGTAGGGTCAGCCATCCCGACCAGTATCACGCCTTCACGCTCTTCCAGCAAGATCGCCTGAAACCGCCGCGCCTGACTTTCCGACAACAACCTCACCAGCTCGTGCTTGAGGTGAAAGTTCTTGAGATTGACGTAGGGAATGCCAAGTTGTTTTGCGAGAGCCTCGGAAATGTCCTCCTCGGTAACAAAGGCATTGTTCACCAAAATCCGCCCCAGCCTGAGCTTTACCTGCATTTGCTGCTCAAGCGCTAACGCGAGCTGATCCTCTGCAATAAGCCCCTGCTGAAGCAGCAAGTCGCCCAAGCGAATTTTTTTCGAACGCGTCATAATTAATACCCCCGGGTAGTTGTTGCGGGTTACAAGTGTGGAAGTTAGCCGTTTTCCCCGAGATTGGCAAGAACCGGACGAATTTTTATGTTCCACATAATCCTTTATCAACCCGAGATCCCCCCGAATACCGGCAACATTATCCGGCTGTGTGCCAACACCGGTAGCCAGTTGCACCTGATCGAACCGCTGGGTTTCACGCTGGAGGACAAGCAACTGGTGCGCGCCGGACTGGACTATCACGAGTTCGCAACACTGCAAGTCCACAACACATTGCAGGACTGCCTGGCTGCATTCGACCCGGCGCGAGTATTCGCGCTCACCACCAAAGGTTCGCAGGCCTTTCATCAGGTGCAATACAGAACAGGCGATGCGTTCCTGTTCGGCCCGGAAAGCCGCGGCCTGCCCGTCGAAGTGCTCATCAAGTTTGACGCCTGCCAACGCCTGCGCCTGCCCATGCTACCAGACAACCGCAGCCTGAATCTGTCCAACACCGTTGCGGTGGTTGTGTACGAAGCGTGGCGGCAATGCGGGTTTGAAGGAGCGATGAATGAGGAATGCGGATAGAGTGAAAAGCTGGGAGGTGATTTTTACTCAATCCCGAATCCTCAATCCTTTCCTGCTTCTTTGAGAAATATCTCCAGCAGATCATTCAGAAACCGTTGCCCCATCGGGGTCGGCGCGATGCGCTGATGATCCCGAAAAAGCAAGCCGCGTTGTTCCGCCTCGGCCAATTCGCGCCGAATACTCAGCAAGGACAGGCTGGTGCGCTCCTGAAACAGCGTGCCTTCGAATCCCTCATTCAAACGCAGCGCATTCATCATGAACTCGAACGCCAACTCGCTTGACGCTACATTTTGTCCGGATTGCAGCGGCGCAGCTTTCGCAACCGCATCAAGGTAGGCCCGCGGCTGCTTGTATCGCACCTGGCGTATCACCTTATCGGGGAAGCTCAGCTTGCTATGTGCGCCCGCGCCTATTCCCAGATAATCACCGAATTGCCAGTAATTGAGATTGTGTCTGGCACGACGTTTGGGCTGAGCAAAAGCGGAAGTCTCGTAATGCTGAAAACCTTGTGCTGCAAGAGTTTCCTCGATGCCCTGCTGCATGACGCTGCTCGCATCGTCATCCGGCAATGATGGAGGATTGCGGTAGAACAGCGTGTTCGGCTCCAGCGTCAGGTGATAGCAGGACAGATGCTGCGGTGAGAAGGACAGCGCGCTTCGCACATCCTGCAACGCTTCGTCCAAAGTCTGGTTCGGCAGCGCGTACATCAGATCAAGATTGATGTTTTCGAAATGCCGTTGCGCGATTTCGATAGCGCGCGTGGCTTCATACGCTGAGTGGATGCGCCCCAGCGCCTGCAGATGCGTGTCATCGAAACTCTGGATGCCCATTGACAATCGATTCACCCCGGCCTCGTGATAAGCCGCGAATCGGCCCGCTTCGACCGTACCGGGATTCGCTTCCAGCGTGATCTCCGCGTTGATATCGAGCGGCAGCAACATGCGCACGCTGCGCATGATCTGCTCTATGCTCCCGCTGCTCAACAAACTGGGCGTGCCGCCGCCAAAAAAAACCGTATATACCTTGCGCCCCCAGATCAGCGGCAAAGCCAGTTCCAGAGCTCGGATCAACGCCGCAACGTATTCCTGTTCAGGAAACGTGCCGCGCGCCTCATGTGAATTGAAATCGCAATAGGGACATTTGCGCACGCACCAGGGAATGTGGATGTACAGCGACAACGGCGGCAATGCCTGAAAATTCACGGCTTGTGATTTGAGTGCGAAAGGTTGCAGGGTATGGCTGGTCATGATTGTTGTCATACAGGACGACCCAGGAAAAAGTACTGGTTACGAAACTCGCCGGCCAATGTTAAATGTCCATGAAAACTAGTGCCCTGCCCGATGATTGTTGCCTTACAATACCTCATGAGAAAGTTTACCGCACCTGTGAATAGCAGATACTTTAGATGAATTAACTGTACAAGGGTAATAACATGATCCTCACTCCCGAGATTCTCAAAG
>JBARHM010000388.1:0-2112 GCA_049799235.1 Gallionella sp. | reverse complement strand
GTGAGCGCCCTTCGGGTTGCGCCAAATTTGCGCGTCTGCGTTGTCACTCGCCTTGCGAATATGCAATTGCTATTCGACGCGGCTCGTTTCTAGCATCCATCACAAATTTGGTAGCAACGCGCTTCATGAGGGATCGATTCAGAGGTTCCCAATCAAATCGGCGCAGTTCGTAAACTAGCACCCGTTACTCAGTATTGTCAAATCATTCCCCGACTTCCGCCAGATCGAGCGCCATCTGGTTGGCTGAATCGCTCTGCAGCGCCTTGCCTTGACTGCGCCGCGCTTCAACCTCATTCAAGTACGCGGCGGTGATGTCTCCGGTGATATAGCGTCCATCGAAACATGACGCATCGAAGCTTGTGATATGCGGATTAGCCTTGCTCACAGCGGCTTTCAGATCGGCGAGGTCCTGGTAGATGATGCGGTCCGCACCGATCTCGCGGCAAATCTCCTCATCGTTGCGCCCTGTGGCGATCAGCTCCTGCGGACTGGGCATGTCGATGCCATACACATTCGGGAAGCGCACCGGGGGCGCCGCAGATGCAAAATAGACCTTGCGGGCACCCGCATCGCGCGCCATCTGTACGATCTCGCGGCTGGTAGTTCCGCGCACGATCGAATCGTCAACCAGCAGGACGTTCTTTCCTTTGAATTCGACACCAATGGCGTTCAATTTCTGTCGCACAGATTTTTTGCGCATCGCCTGCCCAGGCATGATGAAGGTTCGGCCGATGTAACGATTCTTCACGAACCCTTCGCGGAACGGGATGTTGAGCCGATTTGCCAATTGCAGCGCACTGGGGCGGCTCGAATCGGGGATCGGGATAACCACATCGACATCGATCTTGCTCCAGGTCCGCTTGATCTTGTCGGCCAGATATTCGCCCATGTACAAACGCGTCTCATACACTGAAACACCGTCGATCACAGAGTCTGGGCGCGCCAGATAGACATACTCGAAAATGCACGGATTCAGGCTGGCCTTGTCGCTGCATTGCCTGCTGTGCAATTTTCCGTTGAAATCCACGAACACCGCCTCTCCGGGGACGATGTCGCGCAGGAACTTGAAGCCCAGCGTATCGAGCGCCACGCTTTCTGATGCGACCAGATATTCATTGCCGTGTGCTGTTTCATTGACACCGATCACCAGTGGCCGGATGCCGAAAATGTCGCGGAATGCCAGCAGGCCGTAGCCGGCGATTATCGCCACTACGGCATAAGCACCGTGACAGCGCTGATGCACACCGGAAACCGCCGCAAAGATCGTTTTGTCATCAAGGCGGTACTGCTTGGATTTGATCTGCAATTCGTGCGCCAGCACATTGAGCAACACTTCCGAATCGGAATTTGTGTTGACATGGCGCAGGTCCTCCACAAACAACTGTTCTTTCAGTTCATCGGCGTTGGTCAGATTGCCGTTGTGTCCGAGCGCGATGCCGAACGGCGAATTCACATAGAACGGTTGTGCCTCGTTATGGTCCACCGCAGAACCGGCAGTGGGGTAGCGCACATGCGCGATTCCCGCATTACCCATCAACGCGCGCATGTTGCGGGTGCGAAACACGTCCCGCACCAGACCATTGTCCTTGTGCAAATGGAAAGTATGGCCGTCCAGCGTCGCGATACCGGCAGCGTCCTGACCGCGATGCTGCAAGACCTGCAAGCCGTCATACAGCAGTTGGTTGACTGGTGCTTGCGAGATCACTCCGAGAATGCCGCACATGATTTTTTATCCCAAAATATTTACTACCCGAAATTACTTGCGCGCCCGGTAACGAATGCGTTCCGCGATGCTCTCCGGCAACCAGGCTTTCGTCATCAGGGCGACATCCTCCGCGCCCCTGCTCATCTGTGCTTCGCGCCAGAACGGCTTTTCCGGAATATCCGTCATCCCGGCCAACCACACAACAATCAGCACCACCAGCACACCGCGCAACACCCCGAACAATCCGCCCAACATCCTGTCAAGCCTTCCCAGCCCGATCGCCCTGAGCAATTTGGTGAACCAGAATACCAACAAGCCCCACACCAACATCACGGCGATAAACACGAACGCGTAGGTTCCCAAAGAACGCAACATTTCGTGCTTGATCGGAACATGCAGCGCAATAC
>JBARHM010000387.1:0-2429 GCA_049799235.1 Gallionella sp. | reverse complement strand
TCCATACTTAAATTTCTACCCCCACCCTACCCCTCCCCCTGCAAGGGGGAGGGAATACTGTCGAGAAACTTTGACTTTGCTTTGTGCGACTGCCGCATAGGTCAAACCCTCGTGAGTCCCCCGGCATAGCCGGGGGGTTACTCTGTTGAATCAGGCAGCCATCTGCGCCACTTCGATAAACTCCAGCGCATTCTGGTCCGGATCGCGGCAAAACAGTGCGCGACGGCCGGATTTGCTCAGGGTGTAAGCCACACCCGCCTCTTTTAACCGCTCGATCAATTTCGTCATATCAGATACTGCCAGCGCAACGTGGCGGTCGCGTCCGCCGTGAGCCGGGCGCTGCAATCCGGCTTCAGGATCGGGCAACATCATCAGATGTATCTGCTGATTCGGAGCGATGTCATACCATACGCCGTCATAGCCCATCTGCGGACGATTCGGGTTTGCGCGCAGGCCCAGCACATCTTCGTAAAATCTGCGTGATCTTGCGAGGTCGGCGGTCAGGAAGGTGGCGTGGAGGATGCCGGTGATTTTCATTGTAGTAATGTCCCGTAACTAGACCGTTCATGGTTCGATACCTCACCACGAACGGATGCATCCTGTGCTGATGATGTCGATGCAATACCACGTAAGGTAAAATAGCCGTTCGTCCTGAGGTATCGAAGGATGAACACTTTTATCACAGCAACTCTTCCGGTAAAGGATTGTTCGTTCCCCATGCGATCTGCTGCACAGCTTTCCAATCTCCGCGCATCATGGCTTCCTTCTTTTTGCGGTTCCAGCCTTTGATCTGCTGCTCCGCAGATAATGCTTCCAGGCGGGAGGTACAGTCTTGCGACCAGAGCAATTGCACAGGCAATCGTGTCGAAGTGTATCCGCCGCATTCGCCGCTTTGGTGTTCGGCCATTCGCTTTTCGAGGTTATCGGTATGGCCGGTGTAATAACTGCCATCGGAGCAGCGGAGGATGTAAACGTAGAAGGCCATCGTCTCAACCTTTCCCAAAGAATGTTACCGTTTGGCACGCCTCGTTCATGCTTCGATACCCCAGCACGAACGGGGGATAGAGGTAAGGGAATTGCAAAGCCATTCACCCTTCGATATTTCGGGACAAACGAACATTTCTCCGTTCGTGGTGATAACCAATGACTTGCCGATTTAGCGGGTTAGTCAGATGGCTAGTCGTTTCATCAGGTATCGAACCACGACCATTTAACGTCTCTTCACCGGAACAACCTTGCTCGCCACCAATTTTGCGCGGCTGCGCGCCTCATCGGTATCTTTCCCGGTAGCCAGTGCCACGCCCATGCGCCGGCGTGCAAAGGATTCCGGCTTGCCGAACAGGCGCACATCGCTGTGCGGCACGCGCAGCGCATCATCCACTCCGCTGAAGGCGATGCCCTTTTCCTCCAGTTGACCGTAGATCACCGCACTCGCGCCGGGTTCGCGCATACTGACATCCACCGGCAGGCCGAGTATCGCTCGCGCGTGCAGTTCGAATTCGTTGAAACGCTGGCTGCACATCGTCACCATGCCGGTATCGTGCGGCCGCGGGCTGACCTCGCTGAACCACACCTCGTCACCTTTGACGAACAGTTCCACACCGAAGATGCCCAGGCCGCCGAGGTCGTCGGTCACTTGCTTCGCGATCGCGCGCGAGCGTTGCAGCGCCAGCGGCGACATCTGCATCGGCTGCCAGCTTTCGACGTAATCGCCGTGAACCTGCACATGGCCGACGGGCTCGCAAAAATACGTTTCCGTTTTTCCGTCCGCACCGTTCGCACGCACAGTGAGCTGGGTGATCTCATAATCGAAGCGGATCATGCCTTCGACGATCACCCTGCCCTGATTCACGCGACTGCCGCTGGCGGCATAGTTCCATGCCGCTTCCACCTCGCCGGGACCATCCAACTTGGACTGCCCTTTGCCGGATGACGACATCACCGGCTTGATGATGCACGGGTAACCGATGTGGTCTATTGCGGCACGCATCTCTTCGAGACTGTCGGCAAACCGATACGGAGACGTCGGTAAGCCCAGCGTCTCGGCTGCCAGACGGCGGATGCCTTCGCGGTTCATCGTCAGGCGTGCCGCGCGCGCAGTGGGAATGACGCGCGCGATGCCCTCTCGTTCGATCTGTTCCAGCATGCCGGTGGCGATCGCCTCGATCTCCGGCACGATGATGTGCGGCCGCTCTTTTTCAATCAGCGCGCGCAATACCGTGCCATCCGCCATATTGATGACATGGGCGCGATGCGCGACCTGATGGCCGGGCGCATCCGCATAACGATCCACCGCGATGGTCTCCACACCTAAGCGCTGCAGCGCGATGATGACTTCCTTGCCCAACTCGCCGCTGCCGAGCAGCATGACTTTGGTGGCCGAGGGACTGAGCGGCGTGCCGAGAATGAGCGGTTTCATGAAATGTATC
>JBARHM010000386.1:0-3476 GCA_049799235.1 Gallionella sp. | reverse complement strand
AATACCAAAGCAAACATTGCCATCGTCAAAACGAAAGCGGCCACCTTGCGCAGCAGGCCCGGGGTCTCTGGGGTGTTACTGGGGAGGTTTTTCATCTGCTTTTTGTCAATCTGCCTGAAAGTCACGTGCAGCAGATCCATGTCGATTCGCTGCCAAGTCAATGATCAAGGAGGGTACAAGAATTAAGTAAAAGCGGATTTTATCATTGCTGCGGCAACCGTACTCCTGCCATCCATTATCGTCATTCGTGGTTGTGCCTTGCTTACCGTTGTCTAATAACTGATAATGCCGCCCATCGGGGATAAAGCAGCCTCCCCGCTTCAAGACAATACATCGTCCAAGGTCTGCTCTAAATTGGATATTCCAAGGAGGAGTGATGGACGCATCTCAGCAGCAAACTTCCGGCAACACACAAGCCCCTGCACACGTATCGCTGGCGCAGGCATTCTGGTATTGGCTCAGGCTGGGCTTCATCAGTTTTGGCGGGCCTGCCGGGCAGATTTCCATCATGCACCAGGACTTGGTCGAGCATAAACGATGGATATCGGAACGGCGTTTCTTGCACGCACTCAACTATTGCATGGTGCTGCCCGGACCGGAAGCACAACAGCTCGCTACCTATATCGGCTGGCTGATGCATCGCACCTGGGGTGGCATCATCGCCGGAACACTATTCGTATTACCATCTCTGTTCATACTGATTGCGTTATCGTGGGTCTATATCGCCTTTGGCGATGTGCCGCTGGTGGCCGGATTGTTTTACGGAATCAAACCCGCCGTTACCGCCATTGTGGTACAGGCAGCCCACCGCATCGGTTCACGGGCGCTCAGAAACGATCTGCTCTGGGCGAGTGCAGCGGCAGCATTCGTTGCGATCTTCGCGCTGAATGTCCTGTTTCCGGCTATCGGAGCCGGTGCGGCCCTTATCGGCTATGTGGGTGGACGCATCGTCCCGGATAAATTCAAGGTCGGTGGTGGACACGGAAAAGCGAGCAAGTCCTTTGGTCCGGCATTAATCGATGATGACACGCCGACACCTGAGCATGCGCGTTTTCGCTCCTCTGGATTAGTCAAGGTGGCCGTGACAGGCGGCCTGCTGTGGCTGCTGCCGATGGTGCTGTTGACGGCAAATTACGGATGGGATCATACGCTCACGCAAATGGGCTGGTTTTTCACCAAGGCAGCCTTGCTGACCTTTGGTGGAGCCTATGCGGTGTTGCCTTATGTCTATCAGGGCGCGGTGGGACATTACGGATGGCTCTCTCCAACACAGATGATCGACGGCTTGGCACTAGGTGAAACCACACCGGGGCCACTCATCATGGTGGTGGCATTCGTCGGATTTATCGGTGGCTATGTGAAAGCCTTGTTCGGGCCGGACATGCTATTCCTGGCCGGAGCGATGGCAGCGGTAGTGGTGACATGGTTCACCTTCCTGCCATCTTTCATCTTCATTCTTGCTGGCGGGCCGCTGGTAGAGTCCACTCACGGTGATCTCAAATTCACTGCACCACTGACCGCGATCACGGCAGCGGTCGTGGGTGTCGTCTTGAATCTGGCAATGTTCTTCGGCTATCACGTACTCTGGCCGAAAGGCTTTGCAGGCACTTTTGATTGGTTATCAGCATTGATTGCGTTGGCCGCAGCCATCGCGCTGTTTCGCTTCAGGCGCAGTGTCATCGAAGTCATCGTGGCCTGCGGTGTGATTGGCCTGATTCTAAAAACTATCCTGTGAGGTGAAACCATGAAATGGATCACGCGTGAACGACCAAAGATCGACCGTATTGCCTGCCCGTGGCTAATCACCCGTTTCATCGATCGCGAGCCGGAATTTCTCTATGTGCCCACGGGTGATGTATTGAGAGTGAGCGAGGAAGCCGGCGCGATCCCGTTCGATATTCCCGGTGTGGAACTATCACACGAGGGTGAGTTGTGCAGCTTCGATACATTCCTCAAAAAATACGGATTAGCCAATCCGGCACTGCAAGACTTGGCCGTCATCGTACGCGGCGCAGATACCGACCGCCACGATCTGGCTCCCCAATGTGCTGGGCTCCTGGCCATCTCGCTAGGGTTGTCTCACAACTTTACCGACGACCATGAAATGTTGAAGCATGGCATGGTAATGTACGATGCACTTTATGCATGGTGCTGTCACGCACAAGGTGAATCGCATTCCTGGAACTATCAGTTGCCTGGGATACTTTAACGCGAACTTGCTCTACCGTTATTGATGCGACATTCAAATTTCATGAAAGCGATTTGCACGGTCGTGCAATACCTGCCACATTTCAGCTGGCGGTGTATTGAATATGACTGCATCATCGACCGGCATGGTATCCCAGTCACCAAGCTTGATTTCGTGTTCCAGCTGTCCGGGCGCCCATGAAGCCAGGCCATGCATCACGCGCAAATCCTTGTAACGGCGCTTTCCGCTCAGCAATTCGCCAAGAATCGGCATGTCATAGGCAAGATAGATGTCGCTGGAGATCGTCAGGACATTTTCCACGGCATCACCACCACTAACAAGATAGGAAACCTGTGCGGGGAATAAAGGCCCGCCATTGAACAGGCTGAATTTTTTGGCAGCCGGATATTCGGGAAGCATCTTGTCGAGCGTGATGTTTTCCGGACGATTGACGACGACTCCGATAGGTCCCGATTTGCCATGCCTGGTTACCAGCAGAACTGTCTTGCGGAATCTTGGATCTGCCATATGTTGGCTGGCAACCAGCAAAAAGGCCGGGGAATCGGACGCATCCGGCAATCGCTCAAGCGGCTCGGCATGGAGCATAGCTGACCAGCCACTAAACAGCAGTATGCCGAGGAATAAAAGAAAGAGGGATCGGGTACGCATCGCTTTATCAGTGTCAGCGGCGTGAATTTTAGATTAATTTTAATGAAAAAATATTCTGCATGAAAATCCCTGGCCTCATATGTCCCGAGGCCACACTTTACTTAGGAGAAACCTAACAAGGCTGTAGAATCAAAATATTCAAGTACGAATCGTGCCGCGAATCAGATCGAATATCAAGTTGAACTTATTCTATTGCCACCGGGAAGAAAAATTCACGCTGCAAGTGACCTATATGAGAAGGTCACATATACGGCAATAAACTATTGCAGGGGGAAATATTATCCTTCTCCAGAAATCAAACATACATATCGCCGTCTGCCCAGATTGCGATTGCCTTTAAGTCACTAATCGAATGTATGCAAGAGTACTTTGCATCACTCTCCGGGATGCCATACGTGTGCGTAAAAACCATTTTCAACATCATAATCAAAAAAGTTGATCCCATCCTTTGCGCGGAATACGGACAAACAAGTCTTCTTATAACCCTTCTTCTCTTGGAATGCGACACAGTAGGCATTTTTCTCGTCATCAAAATTCCACTTCCCCGTTTGCTCTTTGGCTCCAAAACCCGTTCTATCGACTGTGCCATCAGGCTTAAAGGTCAGCGTATGTTCTACCC
>JBARHM010000385.1:0-1719 GCA_049799235.1 Gallionella sp. | reverse complement strand
TAGACGAATTGATTGACGAAGAATGCCCCGCACAGCGGGCCCTGGATCTGATAATAGGTGTGGCCTTCCTTCTGCCACGACTTCATGTCCTTGCTGTGCCTGTCCCAGAAGTCATCCGGCAACGGCAGCACGCCGGTGTAGAGTAGGTCAGTGTCTTCCAGCACCTTGTCGTTGAAATAGTCCTGCGCCTCAAGGCCCAGAGCACGCGCCTTGATGCGCATGTTGATGTCCTTGCTGACCAGGATCACGGAGCGTTCTGGCTGCTGGTGCTGCAGGCCGATCACTACCCCGAGGATCGCGTTGTCGGCTTTGCCGAGCTCGAGATGCTGCGGCAACTCGTGTTTGATGAAACTGGTCTGCAGGTACAGGCGGCCGGTGCAGTTCTTGTGCGCAGGGGATTCCAGCGCGATGCCCTCCTCTATCTTGTGCGGCGCATCGCTGACGATCTCATCCAGAAAGCGGCTGGCTTGCCGCGCATTGCGCGCAACCTCGGTCATGCCTTTTTTCTTGTTGTCCAGTTCTTCCAGCACGAACATCGGCAGACAGATGTCGTGTTCTTCGAAGCGGAACAAGCTGGTCGGGTCGTGCAACAACACGTTGGTGTCCAGCACGAACAGCTTGGTGTCGGTATCGATTTCGGCTTCGACCGGATTTTTACTTTTTGCTGGGGACATTACGCTCCTTTAAGTTGAGGGTGGTGACGAAATCCAGAACTTCCTGCGCGTGGCCATCTGCCTTGACGCCGCGCCATTCACGGCGAAAAGCGCCATTCTTGTCGAACACGAAGGTACTGCGCTCGATGCCTCGCACCTGCTTGCCATACATGTTCTTCAGCTTGATCACTCCGAACAGTTCGCTTACAGCTTCATCAACATCCGAAAGCAGCGCAAATGGCAGCGTGAATTTGGCCTTGAAATTCTCATGCGACTTCATGCTGTCGCGCGAGATTCCGATTACTTCGCAGTTCGCCTTCCTGAACCTGTCGTAAAGATCGCGGAACTGCTGCGCCTCCGAGGTGCAGCCCGGCGTATTGTCCTTGGGATAAAAATAGATGACCAGATGCTTGCCGCGCGCGCCGGATAGAGTGAAGGTCTGGTTGCCCGTTGCGGGCAGGGAAAAATCTGCAATTGTGTTGTCTGACATGAATAAATCCAATAGATAGGGCGACATTCTTGTCAAAAACCGCGCCAAAGGCAAGCATCATGGCGACCTCGTCAAATTGGCCCGGGTATGCTACGGTTGCCGCCGTTTGCCGAGAGATATTCGATATGACCGATACTGATTACATGCACGCCGCGCTCGATATGGCAAGCCAGGCGCTCGCTGCCGGTGAAGTGCCGGTGGGGGCGGTAGTAGTGCTGGATGGCGAGATCATCGGCCGCGGTTTCAATGCGCCGATCTCGCGCCATGATCCTTCCGCGCATGCCGAGATGATGGCGCTGCGCGAAGCGGCGCAGCATCTGGGCAATTACCGCTTGCCGGGGTGCGAGTTGTTCGTGACGCTGGAGCCGTGCCTGATGTGTGCCGGGGCGATCATGCATGCGCGCATCGCGCGGCTGGTGTATGGGGCGAGCGATCCCAAGACGGGCGCGTGCGGGAGCGTCGTGGATGCATTTGGGGAGCGGCGATTGAATTTTCACACCGAGGTCAGCAGCGGGGTTTTGGCGGAGCAATGCGGCGCGATGCTCAGCGACTTTTTCGCGATGCGGCGAGCGCAAC
>JBARHM010000384.1:0-7842 GCA_049799235.1 Gallionella sp. | reverse complement strand
TCATTGAGCTGTATCGCCACTTTGTCCGGAAGTTCGCCGAAGGAATCATGATGCTTCAGGAAGCGGTACAGAATGTCCTGTAGAGAAGCGCTGACAAAAAAGTACTGCTGCTTGATACGCAGTTCACGTCCCATGGCAGTGGTGTCATCGGGGTAGAGAACCTTGGAGAGGTTTTCAGATTCATTCTTGTCCTGCACCGACTTGATATAGTTGCCCTCGTTGAAATATTTCAGATCAAAATCACGCGAGGCCTTGGCCGACCATAACCGCATATTGTTGACGGTTTTCAGTCCATAACCTGGAACCGGAGTGTCATAAGCCATTGCCATCACATCATCGGTATCGATCCAGTGATTATGCACATTGCCTTGTTCGTCGCTGTATTGAACCACGCGACCGTGAAACTTCACCGGATAGAGTACTTCAGGACGCGGAAATTCCCACGGGTTGCCATAGCGCAGCCAGTTGTCAGGGTGCTCCACCTGGCAGCCGTGCTCGATCTTCTGGTTGAACATGCCATACTCGTAACGTATGCCCATGCCGTAACCCGGCAGGCCGATCGTCGCCATCGAATCGAGGAAGCATGCCGCCAAGCGGCCTAGGCCACCGTTGCCGAGTGCGGCATCGAATTCCATCTCCTGTATCTTGTTCATTTCGATGCCCGCGTCAACGCAAGCTTGCTTGACTTCATCGACAAAGCCTATGTTGAGCATTCCATTCATCAGGCTGCGGCCGATCAGAAATTCCATGGACAGGTAATACACCCGTTTGACGTCGTTGTTGTAATAACGGCGCATGGTCGCCATCCAGCGTTCGATCAGATGTTCACGCACGACCAGGGCCAGTGTGAAAAACCAGTCCCGGTCTGTCGCAGTGATGGGATCCTTGCCTATGGAAAAGATCAGATGGTTGGTCATCGACTGCTGTACCGCGTCCAGGCTGAGTTTGAGCGGTTCGTGAGGGTCTGGCATCGGTTTTTTCGGCATATCGCTTCCCCCGGAGAATTGGCAATGTTTATAGTATAAAGATGATAATGCAAACGCCCCGCCCATACTCCGGAATCGTGACGATAGGTGCGTTTTCATGCTAACCCTGGTAGCGCAGCATCACCTGTGGTTTGCACTTGTGGATTAGGACTTATAATTTGTGCAATATTCTGATGTCAACGTCGATGCGGCTTTTCGGTTTGCATATTGCTGTCGATTTGCGGGGAATAATTTTATCGGGGGACTTATGCAGTTGACGAATACAGTAGTGGGGTTGATACGCGGGAATATGCTTCACAGGTTATGGCGTGGTATCGAAGTGGCGGGATATGACCGTTCCCTGGAAACCTCAGGTGTAAGGGCTCCTTGCTGTCCTTCTGTTCGGTTGCCGGAGTCGCGCTGATGGGGCCAGCAGGCGGTGTGTTCTCCTTTTTCAACCATAGCGATCGGGCCCCCCGGGTTGAACCGGTTTATGGTACAAGTATCAGGGCTCATATGGCGCTCAATCACCCTTTGTTCCGATGATCATATCGTTTCGCCAAGCGAGAGTGTCTCTGCTGGTGTTGGTTTGCGGATGTCTGTGCCATCCGCAAGCGGTACAGGCACAAGACGACAGTTTCCCTGCAGTCAAACTGATCGCGCCAGCAGAAGTTCGCAAGGTTCTTGGACAGTATTTTGTTCTTCCCGATAAGTTGCTAAAGAACGAAAGCGAGCGCGCGATCTTCATGCGCAGCGCACAGCGTGAAATCGCGGAATTGCTGACGATTGAAGGTTACTTTTCCGGTAAAGTGGTATTGCGATCCGTATCAAAGGAGGGCGTGATGGAGCTGGAAGTGATCCCGGGGCCGCGTACCGTAGTCACTGAAGTTAACATCGAATTTCGCGGTGATATCGCGCTGCAGGAAGTTCAGCGCAATGAACGCGTCAAACAACTGCGCGCTGCATGGCCGTTGCAATTAGGCAAACCGTTTCGGGCGATCGCATGGGATGATGCGAAAGCGAATCTGCTGGCGCAGGTAGGGCGCCAGGATTATGCCGCCGCACGACTGGTGGAAAGCTCCGCCCAGGTGGATGTGGCCAAAGCCAGTGCAAGTTTGCATGTTGTGGTTGATTCCGGTCCGCGCTTTCTGTTCGGTGAATTGCGGGTGAGCGGCCTGGAGCGCTACGATGAATTGCTGGTCAGCAGATATGTAACATTCACTAGCGGTCAGCCTTACCGGCGTGATCTGCTGATGTCCTTCCAGATAGAGTTGCAGAATCTCCGACAATTCAGCTCAGTAATCGTAAATCTCGACACCACGTCTGGAAGTGCTCCTGCAGATACCGGCCACGGTGTGGTGACAGCACCGGTAAAAGTGCAGATCGTCGAGGCACAATCGCGCAAGATTTCGTTTGGTATCGGCTACAGTTCCAACAACGGTTTGCGCGAAGAGGTCAATTATGAGAGCTACAACTTTCTGAACCAGGCGTGGATACTGAAAAGTGAAGTGGTCGTGGAGCAAAACCGCCAGAATATTTCGGCAAGTATTGATACCCCCCCCAATCCGCTTGGCTACAAATTGACATGGAATGCCAGCGGTGAATTGACGCAAATCCAAGGGCTGGAAACACGTGGTGACAAATTAAGCGTAACGCGCAATCGCACTCGGTTCGACATCGAAACCGGCATCGGGCCCTACTGGCAACAGGAACAGCAATATCCGGAGGGCGGCATCCGTACGACTGCACAGGCATTGGTGCTCGATTGGTATTGGATTCGTCGCAAAATCGACAATCCGCTGTTCCCGATGTCGGGCACTTTGACCCAGATTCGTCTGGGCGGGGCGAGCAATTCGCTGCTGTCAGATCAAACCTTTGTGCGCAGTTATTTGCGTCACCAGTGGTGGTTACCCTTGGGAGAGCGCGACGTGATAACGCTACGTATCGAGGGGGGCTACACCGAAGCCACCACCAGTCACGGTATCCCGCAGGACTACCTGTTCCGCGTCGGCGGTACTCAGACCGTGCGAGGCTTCGCATATCAGAGCCTGGGTGTTCAAGATGGCGATGCGGTGGTTGGCGGGCGGGTGATGGCTACCGGCAGCGCAGAATATGTCCATTGGTTCGGCAATTGGGGTTTTGCGTTGTTCAGCGATACCGGCGGTGCTGCCGACGTGGCATCCGATCTGTACATGTCGCTGGGTTACGGGATAGGCGCACGCTGGCGCAGTCCTTTGGGGCCATTGGCACTAGACTATGCACAGGGCGAGGGGCAACCCGATACCCGGTTTCATTTTTCCATCGCGGTTGCGTTCTGATGAGTCGCGCCTCCCAAACAAGGTTGCGCCGCAACAAATGGCTTTTCGTCGCGCTGGCACCTTTCCTGGTTTTTGCCGGAGGAGGTGGCTGGCTGGTCGCTTCCGAATCCGGCCTGCAATGGCTGGCAGGCGTGATTGAGCGCCGAAGCGGAGGCAGCCTCAGTGCGAATGGCATCAGCGGCACGTTGTTTGATACATTCGGTGTGCAGCAACTTGTATTGCGTGGAGAAGGTTGGCGTATTACCTTGCAAGGTGCGCAACTGCAATGGCAGCCCGCTGCATTGTTGATGGGCGAACTGAAGGTGCTGCATCTGAGCGCAAGGCAACTCGAAGTATTGTCCTTGCCATCGGGCAAACCCCTCGTTCTGCCAGACAGCCTGAGTTTGCCGCTCGACATGAGCGTGATGCAGTTGAAGCTCGACTCGCTCAGCGTGCTCAGCCGCTCCAAAGAGCTTTTGATGGAACCACTAGCCATTCCGCTAGGTAGCCAAACAACGGCAACCGAGCGGCTGGTTATAGCCGGGCACCCGGAAGGCGCTACACCCGATTTTATCGCGAACGATATCGAAGCGCGCCTGGAGAGCGATGCCCGACACTTCCAGTTGCAGGCGTTGCGCGCCCGTCTGCCATACGGAGACTTGGTTGGCTCCGGTGAAATCGCATTTAGCAAGCCGTATATGCTCAAGGCACAAGCTTCGCTTGATTCAGTTATGCAAATATCCGGACGATCGGTACGCTCGCATATCGTCGCAGAAGCCGGGGGCGACCTGCAACACATCGGCGTCAAGTTCGATGGTAATGGTGAGGGGATAAGTGCCAACGGAGCGACAGAACTCGAACTATTCTCCGCCGTGCCAGTCAGCCGCCTGCAGATCGCTTTCAGCGGGATGGAAGCGGGAAGGCTGTTCGAAGGTGCGCCTCATGCTGTCCTTTCGGGCAACGTCGATCTGCATGGCACACCGGGCGGTGAACTGGAAGGTTACTTGCAAGTGCACAACGCGCATGCCGCACCTCAGGACCTCAACGGTTTGCCATTGCACGGCGTGTCAGCGCAGATACGATGGTCCTCATCACTTTGGCAATTCCAGCAACTGGATGCTCATCTGTTGAAAGACGGTCATATCACTGGAACAGCGTCTTGGGAGGGGCTGCGCGGCAAGCTGAGTGCGCAACTCAAATTGCATGACTTGGACCCTGCTGCCCTCGATACGCGCCTGCCACGCTCACTCTTGCATGGTGACATCACGCTCGACGGATTGGGGGGCGATCAGCAAGCAACAGTAGCCCTCAGCGATGGCAAGCTGGATCTGTACGGTGAACTTAAACGGCAGGGCGCCCGGGTCGACCTGTCCGGCATGCGCCTGACGCGCGGCGATACTGTGCTCGCCGGACACGGACAATTGGTGATGGATCGCCGTCGAAGCTTTCGCTTCTCCAGCCAGCTGCGCAAGCTGAATCTGTCAGAATTTGCTTCCATCCCTGCGACTGATTTGAATGCCGGCATTGAAGTGTCAGGCACATTGCTGCCTGAAGTCGAGGGCTCGTTGCAATTCAGTCTGTCTGATAGTCATTTTGCGCAGTACGACACCAGCGGAAAAGGACATATCGAATTTTCCGGGATGCATCGTGCTGCAGGAGAGGCTGAATTGCGTTTGGGTGATAATCATCTCACTCTGGAGTTGGCGTACGGCACGCAGGCAGACCGGGTGGAACTGATGCTGGATGCAAGGAATCTGGCGCAGCTAGGCAACGGAATGGGCGGCCAGCTTGCCGGGCATGCCGAGCTGTCCGGCAGCATTGCGGAGCCCAGACTGCAGTTATCAGCCAAGGGAACAAACCTCATGCTGCCCGGCGGGCAGCGTATCGCCGCACTGGATGCAACTGGCGATCTGGCATCAGCAGCGATGAAAATGAATCTTGGTGTGACGGGTTATCAGGGAACCGGCGAACTGAATATGCCGGAAGCCCGGGTCGAATTGGAGGGCAGCAAAGAGCATCATACCTTGCAAGTATCCACCCGCATCGCACAAGGTGCCGCCGCACTCGGCGAATTGTCCTTGAAGGCAAGCGGAGGACTGACTGATGCTGTGCAGGGTTGGCAATCTCTGCAATGGCAGGGTGCGCTCGATGAACTTGATGCACAGGGGGTGGTGCCGTTTCACTTGTCGAATGCTGCGCCGTTGTCGTTTGCCAAAGATTCCTTCCATCTTGGCACAGCGGATGTGACTATCGCCGGGGGACACATCCAATTTTCCGACATGCAATGGACGCCGCAACGCTGGCATAGCGCCGGGCGTTTCAGCGGTCTCAACGTACGAGCGGTGAACATGCAGCAAAAAAATGAAGCTTTGTCCGACGCATTCGATCCCATGCGTATTGGCGGTGCATGGGAAGCGACGGCGGATCAGCACTGGCAAGGTAGCTTGCAGGTGCAGCGCGAAAGCGGCGACTTGGTGGTGGATGGCAATACCGGTTTGCGGCTTGGACTGCGTGACATGCAGCTGGCTCTGCGTGCAGAACAGGATCGAGTGCATGCGAATCTGGATGCCAGCGGTGAGCTTCTCGGTGAGGTGAAGATACAGGCCAGTGTGCCGCTGACAAACGACGAAACCGGCTGGACTATCCTGCCGGATGCGCCGCTTGCCGGACACCTGCGTCTGCGTTCGGATGATTTGTCCTGGCTCGGACCGATGCTGGACAACAATTTGCATAGCGGCGGCAGGATGAATTTCGATGCCGATCTTATCGGCACTTTGTTGTCACCGCGATTGAAAGGTACGGCGCAGGGTGACGCCTTGATTTTGAGCTTGCTGGATCAAGGGATCCGTCTGGAGCAGGGCGAACTGAAAGCCCGCTTCGAGTCCGATGTCGTTTATGTCGACCACCTTGCATTTTCAGCGCCCTATCTGCCACCGCAACGCGATAGATTTTTCGCGGATTACACTTTTCCCTCCGGTACCGGAAAGTTGAGCGCAACCGGGCGAATCGATCTGGAGGGTGGCAGGGGCGATTTGGCAATCACTGCGGATCGCTTGCCATTGTTACAACGCGCTGACCGCTGGGTCATCTCTTCCGGTACGGGGCATGCTCGTTACGCCGGTAAAACACTGATGCTGGATGGCAACATCCGTGTCGATGCCGGTCTCATCAATCAGCCTGTAAGCGATCGTCCGCGGTATTCCGATGATGTGCAAATCACCGGCCAGGAGACAGCCCGCCGGGCAGCCCCGCAGAGTTCGGTGGATGCCACGCTGGATCTGGGCGACCATTTCTATATTCGTGCGTCCGGATTGGAGGGGCGTTTGGCGGGCCAGCTCAAGGTGCTGGGTGAGCCGGGTATTCCATTGCGCGTGACCGGGATCATCGCGGCTCAGGATGCGGTGTTCAATGCCTATGGGCAGCGCTTGCTCGTGGAACGCGGCATCGTGAATTTCCAGGGGCCGCTGGATGATCCGGGGTTGAATATCCTCGCCCTGCGCAAGGGACTGGATGCAGAAGTGGGGAAGAGACTGGATGTCGAAGCGGGGGTTGAAGTGACCGGCACGGTGCGTCGCCCTGCGGTGCGGTTGGTATCCACGCCTAACGTGCCGGATAATGAAAAATTGTCCTGGATCGTATTGGGGCGCGTGCCGGAGAGTGGCGGTGTCGATTCAGCTTTACTGGTTGCCGCCGCCGGCAGCATTCTGGGCGGTCAGTCCGCCGGACAATTTGGACGGGCACTCGGGGTAGATGAGATTTCTCTGAGCCAGGAAACCGGTGGAGACTCTCAGCAGATCAATATAGTGAAAGTTGGCAAGCAGTTGTCTGCGCGAACCCGCATCAGTTACGAGCAGGACTTGAGCGAAACCGTCGGTGTTACCAAATTTACCTACACGCTGACCCCGCGCATCACCATCGTCACCAGTGCCGGCAATGAGGATGCGCTCGATCTGTTTTATTCCTTTCGATTCTATTGATTCAAAATGTTGCATTTAGGATTTTGGAGGTTCACCAATTACTGGCCAAATCGCCTCTTGCATTCTAATGATCGGTAAATTGCAAAAGTCGTAGTTGATGAAAGGCATGGCGGAGTGATGCAGATTCGTCATTGATATGCGCTGGTGAATTAAGGCATATAATTCGCACACAACTTAATGCCTGAATAATTATGAGTCATTATCTCGCAGGTGACATCGGCGGTACCAAGACGCGCCTTGCGGTTGTTGAAGTCAGCGGCACACAAGTCCAGATCGTCCACGAAGTCAGTTATCGGAGCCGTGATTACGCCACGTTCGAGGAGCTGCTGGACGATTTTCTGTCCCGTGCCAAAAGTATCCTTTCTCCTCGTTCCTCCCTCCTCGCGGGGGAGAGTGGCCAAATCCGCTTTCATCATGCGGCATTCGGCATTGCGGGACCAGTACAGGGCAGGGTGGTCAAAACTACCAATTTGCCATGGCATATTGATGCAAATGCATTGCAAAGTCGCTTCGGATTTCCTCAATGTACCTTGCTCAATGACCTGGAAGCGACGGCGTATGGAATTCCGGCACTGGGAGAAGATGACCTGTTCACTTTGCAAT
>JBARHM010000383.1:0-4845 GCA_049799235.1 Gallionella sp. | reverse complement strand
ATGCCAATTGCCTCTAATGCAATATCACCTACAAGAGAAAGTTCACATGTTGGACAGTAAAATTCTGATGGCAAATAACCACGTTCAATAATCTGATACCCGTGGTCAGCGTATGATTGATCCTCTGCCAGGTCTTCCCACGCCTCATCACCTGCCGCTATCCCAAATGTCATGCATGCTGGACATGCATGGAGCCAATACTTCACGTAGAGGTAGTGGAACTGTTTCATGTACTTTTCTGGGTCAACTTTGGCGGTCTCTTTGACCAACACCTCAAATTTGGCTTTCCCTAATTTGCCCTGTGGGGTTTGTTTAAAAAGTTCGGCATGATGTTTCACGCGTTGTATTGCAGCCTTCTTTTCTGCTTGGCGATATTCCTTGAGGAGGCTACTAGGTGACTTTGAGTCGGCTCCAAGCCAGTCTTTAAGATTGAGATCCATTGAACTAAGAATTAAATCTGCTGCATTCCAGAAGTTGCCTTCCCAAGCGTCCTTAGGCATTGCTGCGCATGCGGCATCACCTGAGTGCAACTCAGCATTGCGGCGATCTGCTAATTTCTTGCATTCATCATGCACTGGTGTGCTGAAATGAGGAACGGTGTGTTTCAATCTTGCATATGCCACATAAGCAGTGATCGTTTTTATGACTGTACTTGTTGAAATTCCGTTGGCTTCAAGGAGGCTATTAGTATTATCTGTTTCAACAACCAAACTCGGATGTATGCTCCCAAGTTGAGCTTTGGCAAGCAGTTCAAGTGCCATAGCCGCCCAGAGCTGATATTCGACATCAAGGCCGGCTTCCTTGGCTTCTAGGCTTCTCTTTGCATACAGTTTGGACTTAGCAAGAAGCGCCTCCTTCGCCAAAGCCAAAGGTACAGGTCTTTTCATACCTTTCTTAGAAAGCATAAATGGGTCTTTTCTTAAACTATTCATCTTCAACTTTCACCAGTCACTGATACTCTAAGTAGCATTCGCCCTTGTGTACCATGCGCATCCAACCTTCGATGTAGAATCCGCCAGTTATCGACAATGACGGCTTGATCGGATTTCCAATCAATTCGCAAAATTGGGTTGATATTTTTGCTGCTAAGCTTTCTCATAAGCTTTTTCGCTCCCTTTGTTACAGGTTGCATGCACCCTGGGTCGAATCGAACATACTGCCGACTATGAGTTAGTATTGTTGTATAGAATGAGTGGCAGCCATTGCGGACAAGGAAGGGCTCAGCAAGAGCTGCTTCTTGATCTGCGGCGTCAATTAGACTTGTCCAGCAAACTAGTTCTGTAGCAACGGGGTTGCTTCCTTTGCGCTCGCACGCAAGAATAATATAACGAGCTGGCGTTTGATAATGTGCAAGATCAACATGCCAAGGTTGGATACCGAGTCCAGTTAAGGCGCTGAGAGATTTCGGGTGAGCCTGATCTTTTTCCTGAGGTATCAATCGATCGACAAGTGATTTATTTCTATTCGGTTGTGGTGTACCAAGTATAGAGGCGATGTTTAGCAATTGACTGCCAAGCGAATCTGAATCGCCAGAATTAAGTTGTACGAATCCCCAGCCTTGTCTGCATAGGTCTTGCAGTACGTTTGCTGGGAGGACATCAGGAATATTCTTCACTCCGGGTTAGATATCTTAAGGGTATTGAGCGCATTGTCTCTTAGATGTAGAACGTCCGCAAATAGGATACCGCGATCGATTGTATACTTGCCTTACGTTGTCTACCCCATTTCAATAGCTGAAGTTGGCAACCGGCTGCTTATGGTAAATTGAAATAAGTTGTATGGAATTCAGATCAGTGCCAGAAGCGGAAATATAAAGTTTTGATATGCATTGAATATCTGTTAGGTGGTAAATGAACCCGTACGATGATCTCGAACGTCGAGCAGAGCAAGCTAAGTCACTGCAAGACTCCGCAGCCGTGTTGTCCGATTTACTGACCGGAGGCTACTCTGTTTGGACCGACGGACGGCTATATAGCATTCGGCAACTTGTGGCCCGCATCGGTGGGCTGCAGATACATATTTACGCAAATGATCATGCGCCACCGCACTTCCACATCAAGGGGCCAGACGTTGATGCTACATTTACAATTCAAGACTGCACTTTCGAGCGCGGGAATATAGACGGTCGAGAGCAGAAGTTGGTTCGCTGGTGGTATCAACGGTCCCGTTCCCAGTTGATTGCTGCGTGGAACGCAACCAGACCATCAGACTGTCCGGTTGGGCCAATTTATGAATAGCGCACCACCGTCAAACAAATCGGTCAACATTGACAGTATGAAGCGTCAGTCCTTCTTCCCCGCTTGTTACCCCAATCGTTCTGCCCTATGAAAACACTTGGTGATTTGAACTCTTTACTCGAAGATTTCCAAAAGGTTGTAGCTCTGGCTGGAGTGTCTTTGTCTCCTGCTGCGCTTTCATTCGAGGCGTTGCCTGCTCCGCACAAACCTCCGTCCGGCCTTCCGAATGGGAAGGCAGCCGTCTACGTCTTCATCTGGAATGGTCTCTGCCTCAAGGTAGGGAAGGTCGGGCCAAAGAGTCACGCGCGATACACAAGCCAGCACTACAACCCCGCCAGTTCAAACAGTAATCTTGCGAAGTCTCTCGTTGCTGGTCACGAGAAAATTTGCGTGCCTGCTATCTCAGACGTCAATGTTGGTGAGTGGATCAAAAATAACGTTGATCGAGTGAACTTCCTTCTCAGCGTGGAGTGCGGTATTCCCGTGCTTACGCTTCTCGAGTCATTTCTCCAGTGCCGGTTAAAACCTGTGTTCGAGGGGTTCGAAAGCCAACGATGAAGACACATCACCGAACTCATCTGTCCACCGGACCTGTGCGGAAATCCGCGCTGTCCGGAGAATTCAAACGTTTAGACAAGTAGTCGACAATGGACGATCTCTGGTTTCGAATTCTTTCGTACTGGCAAGACCAAGAGTTCAAACACTCACTGACATTCCCATTTCTAATCGGTGCATTGCGCGAGCCAGTGGGTTCAACGCACGGTTACGAGAACACCGCGCAAGCCGAACTGGAAGAGCTTATCGATGCAATCCGATCACATGACGCAGCTGATTACATTCTTCACGTATATCGTTGTGGTGATCGCGACAAGCTCGTGATCACCCGCGTCCGTAGCACGGTGCCTCCTCCGTTTGTTGTTCCTATTCCGACGGTGGCCGCCGGGAAAAGTCACGTCCTCTTTTCTACGGCAGCCGCTGCAACACCTGATGCACCAGTATCGTCACTTGTTGAATCGATTTGGCGCGAAGGAGGTGCCGCAATCGAACAAGGTTTGTTCTCTTGTCGTGGGCAACTTTTCCAGCCGTTCGACGAGCATGAACTCAAGGTCATTCGGGCCGCTTTGGCTTAGCCGCATCCTTCTGGTGAATAACGCGTTTATGCGTTAGGTCTGCTAATCTGGAGAAAGCGGAAGTGCCAAGTTGTAACTCTCAACTTCTGCAATGGCCGAGTAACAGCCTGTCTCTTCATCGGCCTGAGCGGTCATTAGCCACCTCACTCCGTCACTTCCGCTTAGTTGGGAAAACGGACACTAGCGCGTATGTGCCGTTACAATAGCGGAAAACACATAGGCTCAACTCATGAACCACCAAGCACTCTCGTCTTTCATTTGGTCTGTCGCGGATTTATTGCGAGGCGACTACAAGCAATCGGAATACGGCAAGGTGATTCTTCCATTCACTGTGCTGCGCCGTCTCGATTGCGTCCTCGAAGCCACTAAATTCGCCGTACTTGCCGAAAACGAAAAGCAGCTAAAAGCCGGGCTGAACCCGGAGCCGTTCCTGTTGCGCAAAGCGAAGCAGGGCTTCTACAATATCTCGTCGCTCGACATGAAAAAGCTGATGGGCGACCAGGATCACATCCGCGAAAACCTCTACAGCTACATTCAGGCATTCGCGCCTGCGGTGCGCGACATCTTCGAGCGCTTTGAATTCCATATCCAGATTGACCGGCTGGTGCGGGCGGGCCTGCTGTATCAGGTCACCGAAAAATTCACCAACATCGATTTGCATCCCGAAGCGGTCAACAACACGCAGATGGGCTTGGTGTTCGAGGAGCTGATCCGCAAGTTCGCCGAAATTTCCAACGAGACTGCCGGTGAACACTTCACACCGCGAGAAGTCATCCGCCTGATGGTCAACCTGCTGTTCATCGAGGACGACGATGTGCTCAGCAAGCCCGGCGTGGTGCGCACCATTTACGACCCGACGGCGGGCACCGGAGGCATGCTCTCCATCGCCGGGGAATATCTAGAAGATCACAACCCCGAAGCGCGCCTCACCATGTACGGGCAGGAACTCAACGACGAGTCCTACGCCATCTGCAAGGCCGACATGCTCATCAAGGGGCAGGATGTCGCCAACATCATCCCCGGCAACACGCTTTCCGAGGACGGCCACCCGCACACCAAGTTCGATTACATGCTCTCCAATCCGCCGTTCGGCGTGGAATGGAAAAAGGTCGAAAAAGAAGTGCGCAAGGAACATGAGCAACAAGGTTTCAACGGCCGCTTCGGCCCCGGCCTGCCGCGCGTGTCCGATGGCTCGCTGCTGTTCCTGCTGCACCTTATCAGCAAAATGCGCCCGGTAAAGGAAGGCGGCAGCCGCTTCGGTATCGTGCTCAATGGCTCACCGCTGTTCACCGGCGGCGCAGGCAGCGGCGAAAGCGAAATCCGCCGTTATGTTTTGGAGAACGACCTGGTCGAAGCCTTCATCGGCCTGCCCACCGACATGTTCTACAACACCGGTATCTCCACCTATGTCTGGATACTCTCCAATCGTAAACCAGCACAGCGCAAAGGCAAGGTGCAACTCATCGACGCATCCAGCT
>JBARHM010000382.1:0-1631 GCA_049799235.1 Gallionella sp. | reverse complement strand
GGGTATAATCGATTGCCTCATAGAAGCCATACTTCCCTGCGAACCCTTCAGCGGCGAGCCGCTGCAGATTCCGGCACGCCTCCTCGGGCGCCACCATCAGCGCGAGAGCCGAGGCATACGGCGCAATCACCAGATCCTCGGCCAGTCCGCGTTTGAGCCCCAGACCAGGCACGCCAAAGGCCCGGTACTGGTAGTTGAACTGGATATCGACCGTGTTGTATCCGGATTCCGACATGCCCCACGGTACGCCGCGCTGTTTCCCATATTCGATCTGCCTGTCCACCGCCGCCTTATAGGTCTGGTCGAGCAGCGTGTGTTCGTACGTTGGCATCACCAGGAGCGGCATGAGGTATTCGAACATCGAACCGCTCCAGGATAGAAGAACCGGTTCTCCACCGACGCTGGTGAGCAGACGCCCGAGAGAAAACCAGCTCTCCTGCGGCAATTGTCTCTGCGCAATCGCCACGAAGCAGCATAATCTCGCTTCCGAGGCCAGAAGATCGTAGTAACTCGAGTCCAGCCTGCGCTCGCCAACGTTGTACACGATAGCCAGCAGGTGACGCGCCTTGTCGAACAGGAAGTCATACTCCACGCGGCTGAATTCACTTGATTGCAGCGCAAGACGCTCGATGGCCTCAATTCTCTCGCTGGCGCGTCGGTTCCCCAGTCTTGCAAGTCCGCGCAGCGTCGGGATCTCATCGATGGTGCTTACCGGTGACGAAATTAAAAATGACAGATCATCGAGGGCATCCCGGCATTGCCGGGCAAAGGCGCGCGCCCACCAGTTCGCTTCGCTGTCGGGAGCGGGATCAACGGAATCGAATCTGGCCGCTACCTCAGCCGCGGATGTAGCCAGCTGATCAAGTGATTGCCGGGCAGCCATCAGTGTTGTGGGGGGGGAATTCAACACAGACTCCGCGTCCTTCTGGATTTGAGCGAGAAGGGCCGGAGTTGTTTCTCCTGCAGCGTCCACGAGAACCTTGAGGGTGTCGCTCAGCCCGCCAAACACCTGCGGGCCCAGGATCTTTTGATCGGGAAGTGCGAGCAGGCCCATACGCAAGGTCAACAGGTGTGCCGCAAGGTTCCCGCTGTCCACGGACGAAATGTATTTAGGCGTCAGAGGTTTCAGAGATTGCGTATCATACCAGTTATAGAAGTGGCCCCGGTCTCGTTCCAGGCTGTTCATGGTATGAAACGCATTTTCAGTACGCAGGATCAGTTGTCCGGCTGAAAGGTAACCGAAATCGTACGCGGACAAATTCGCGAGCAGGGCAAGTCCCATATTGGTCGGCGACGTGCGATGCGCGACCGTAGCAACGCGATACTCCTGATAGTTATCGGGCGGCAGCCAGTGATCCTCCGGTCCGACGAACGTCTCGAAGAACGCCCAGGTCCTTCGTGAAAGTTTCCGGAGAAAAAGAACCTGATCAGCCGTCAGCCTCGCTTCTCGGCGGCTGAGGGGACGGCTGATCCACCACGCGATAAGAGGGGAGGCAAACCAGACGCCCAGTATCGGCCCGGCCACCACTAAAGCGGCCGGTCGCGAAATCGAAAGATAGATAATCGAGGCGACGGCAATAAGGGGGCCGAACCACATTGTCCGGAATGAGGCGGCGAGGCCTTCCTGGTCC
>JBARHM010000381.1:0-2536 GCA_049799235.1 Gallionella sp. | reverse complement strand
ATATTGGCCTGGAACGCTCGGCATTCCTGCATGTGGCGGATATTTGGGAAAACAGCATCAATGGCGATACTGCCAAGCCGATCGAAAAAGTCCTGTTCGAAGGACAGTCCCTGCTGGTACAAGTCATCAAGGAACCCATCGGAACCAAGGGTGCGCGACTTTCCACACAACTCAGCATCGCCGGACGCTTGCTGGTGTATCTGCCCCAGGAGACCCACATCGGGGTGTCTCAACGAATCGAGAACGCGGAACAACGCGAAGCCTTGCGAGCGAAATTGCTAGCCATGCTGCCGCCGGAACATGGTGGGGGGTACATCATCCGCACCGTTGTGGAAACGGCGGCTGATCCGGATTTTCTGGCCGACATCTCATACCTGGACAAGTTATGGGCCAATTTGCAGGCAGCCGCCAAAACAGCCAGCTCGCCGCAATTGCTGTACAAGGAACTCGATATCAGCCTGCGAGTGCTGCGCGATTTCGTCGACGAGGATACCTCGCGCATTCTGATTGATTCCCGCACCACATTCCAGAAGATGCTTGAGTTCGCGCAAGCCTACAATCCGATCGCAGCTAATCGTTTGGAGCACTATCCGGGAGTGCGCCCGTTGTTCGATCTGTATAACGTGGAAGAAGAGATCGAGCACGCATTGTCAAAGCGTGTCGATCTGAAGTCCGGGGGTTATCTGATCATCGACCAGACCGAAGCCATGACGACAATCGACGTGAACACCGGCGGTTTTGTCGGACTGCGCAATTTTGATGACACCATTTTCAAGACCAATCTCGAGGCCACGCAGGTCATCGCTCGACAGCTTCGCTTGCGCAACCTCGGCGGCATCATCATTTGCGATTTCATCGACATGGATAGCCAGGAACATCGCGACGCGGTGCTGGAAGAATTCAAAAAGGCCCTGGCGCGCGACCACACCCGAATCAGCGTCAATACATTTTCACCGTTGGGTCTGCTTGAAATGACCCGCAAACGCACCCGTGAAAGCCTGGCACACGTGCTGTGTGAGCCTTGCCCGACCTGCCAGGGACTCGGGGAAGTGAAAACAGCGCAGACGGTGTGTTATGAGATCCTGCGCGAAATCCTGCGCGAAGCGCGCCAGTTCAATGCGCGCGAATACCGCATTGTTGCCTCTCAGCAGGTCATCGATCTGTTTCTGGAGGAAGAATCACAGGCCCTGGCGGAGCTTTCAGATTTCATCGCAAAACCGATCTCGATGCAGGTGGAAACGCTGTACAGCCAGGAACAATACGACGTCATTCTGATGTGACCAGTCTGGTATAAACATAAACCCGTTGTGTTATCGATGCGCCAGATCAGTCCGGCGGGTTAATAGCTGCCGGCAACGGGACTTGTCATCGGAGATCAAGCAGCGTTTCCGGATCAATCTTGCTGCCGCTGATAGCCACAACTTTGTGGCGAGATTGTACGCCCTGTTTCAACTCCACCTGGCGCAGCGGAACAGCAAACAACTCCGCGATGAATTTCTGCAGTGCTTCATTGGCGCGCCCTTCGACGGGCGGTGCGGCCAATCGTATCTTCAGCGCTGCACCGTGCAATCCGGCGATCTCGCTGCGTTTTGCGCCTGGCTGTACATGCAGGGTCAGGGTAACCGTCTCCCCATCGCGGCGACACCATGCGGCCATATCAGAGCAGATTCATCGCAAATACTTCCAGCATGCGCACCGGCACGATCACCAAGAGCTGGCAGATGATGAACAGCAGCAGCGGGGACAAATCCAGATTTCCCAACATCGGCACGACCCGGCGCAAAGGTTGCAGGAAGCGATAGGTGATGGATGTCAGCAGCGGCGCAAAAGGCGAGTAGGGATTCACCCAGGACAGGATCGCTTGAATAAACACCGCTGCCATCAGCAGGTAAATACTGATCTTTAACAGTTTGACCATTGCCAGCAGCATCAGTCCCGGCAGAGGGAAACCGTGTAACTGGAATCCCTGCGCCCACGCATATCCGGTCAGATACAGCATTTCTGCCAGCAAAGCGAGCAGCAAGGAAGCGCTATCCAGACCCATTACAGCAGGAACGAAGCGGCGCACGCGCAACACTGCAAAATCAGTGAGCACCATGACGAATTCGCCGACGGGATTGCGCATCGGGGCGCGCAACCATTGCAAGTGGAAGCGCAGCAGCAATATCGCCGCGAAAGGTTGCAGCAAGACATCGAGCAGGAACATCATGGCTTCGCCGTACATTATTTACCCCCGCCCGATTCGCCGCCCAATTCATCGCCCATTTCACGTGAGCGCGCCGCGGCGGCCTTCGCCGCCGTAATGATGTGCTGTTTTACGTGATTGGCTTCCATGCTCAACAGGGCGCGCTCGGTGGTGCCGTTTTTGGAAGTGACGCGCGCGCGCAGCGTGGCCGGGTCTTCCATGCTTTCATGCGCGAGCTTGGCCGCCCCAAGGGCAGTTTCCAAGGCAAGCTTGCGCGCAGTATGTTCGGGCAGGCCGAGATCCTTCCCGGCCTGTTCGAGCGCCTCGATGAAATAGAAAAAATACGCCGGG
>JBARHM010000380.1:0-11010 GCA_049799235.1 Gallionella sp. | reverse complement strand
CGGTCAGGTTCTGCTCGTTCCAGGCCAGCCCAACAATACGATCTACATCATCCTGTCCGGCCGCCTGCGCATCCAATCACAGGAATCCGCAGCCGAGCCGATCGCGATTCTGGGCGAGGGAGAATGTGTCGGCGAGATGTCCATGCTGGGGGACGCACCTGTTTCTGCGTACGTCGTGGCCGCCACAGACTGTAAACTGCTTGCCATCGACCATGCCGCCATGTGGGAGTTGATCAACAGCTCCCATGCTGCCGCGCATAACATGCTGAACATACTGACCAGGCGCATACGAAATACCACCGAGATCGCAGCAGAGAACCTTGAGCAGCAGCATGGATTCTCGGGGAGCTCGATGGTGGACGAGTTGACCGGACTTTACAACCAGCACTGGACACAGGAAAAATTCAACCGCCATCTGCGCCGCGGCATCATGGGAAATAGACCGAGCTGTCTGTTGCTGCTGGAGATGGATCATCTAGCAGAATTTACCAGGAAACATGGGCAGCTTGGCGGCGATCAGGCGCTGCGGGATATCGCTTACACGACACTGTCCAGTCTGCGCCCGGATGACCATGCGGGACGCCACAGCGACGACAAATTCGCGATTTTTCTGCCGGGCACAGCCCTGAATGATGCATGTACTGCGGCGGAAAGGCTGAAGACGGCTGTCAGCGGGTCTTTGGTCGTGCTGCCCAGCGGCGATGCCTTGCCCTCCATCACCGTATCGATAGGTGTCAGCCAGGCTCGTCCGGACGATACACTGGTAAGCTTGTTCGATCGTGCCGACGATGCATTGCAGCTTGCCAAGGACAATGGCGGCAACTGTGTAAAAGCGATGCAATGACACCCCCGGCAGGGCATTGAACACTCCCGCAATGCATGACTGCGTTGCCTGCTGCGTATTCAATCCACTGCCAATGCTCAAACAAAGCGGTTCGCAGAATAGATTATCCGGCGGTAATTACATACTGCCCACCCTTCAATTTATCCAGCAACACCTGCAACGCTTTGCCGCGATGACTGATGGCATGTTTCTGTTCGCGTTCCAGTTGCGCGCTGGTCTTGCCTAACTGCGGCAGCCAGAACAGCGGGTCATAGCCGAAACCTCCTTCACCGGCAGGCTGCGGCGCGATCTCGCCGTGCCATTCGCCTTCGGCGATCAGCGGCTGCGGATCGCCGGCATGGCGCAGCAGCACCAGCACGCAATAATAATGCGCGCGGCGATCGGTCACACCGAGCATGGCTTGCAACAGTTTTTCGTTGTTGCGCTGATCGGACTTCGGATCGTCTCCGGCATAGCGCGCTGAAAGCACGCCGGGTGCGCCATCCAGCGCGGTGACGCAGATGCCCGAGTCGTCAGCCAGCGCCGGCAGCCCGCTCAACAGGCTGACGTGGCGTGCCTTGGCAAGAGCGTTTTCGATAAAGGTGGGATGCGGTTCTTCCGCTTCCTCGATGCCGAGCTGCGCCTGCGTCAGCACCTCAATGCCGAGCGGTTGCAACAGGAACCTGAATTCGCGCAACTTGCCGGGATTATTTGAAGCGATTACGAGTTTTTGCATGGTCAATCTACACTTCTCCCGCAATTCCGCTTCACAAAGAATATGGAATTCGCAATTCAGTCACTCTCCAGTGCTTCCCGCTGCATCGCGATCAATTCCGCGATCCCGCCTTTAGCCAGCTCCAGCAGGGTATCCATCTCTTCGCGGCTGAACGGATGTCCCTCCGCAGTGCCCTGCACTTCGACGAAATGTCCGCTGCCCAGCATCACCACATTCATGTCGGTATCGCACTCGGAGTCTTCGAGGTAATCCAGATCAAGCACAGGCGTACCCAGATAGATCCCGACCGATATCGCAGCGATGTAATCCTTGAGCGGCGATTCCATAATCAGACCCCGGCTGAGCAATTCCCTGACCGCATCGTACAGCGCAACGAACGCGCCGGTGATGCTGGCGGTGCGCGTGCCGCCATCGGCCTGGATCACGTCGCAATCGATCTGGATGGTGCGCTCCCCCAGTTTTTTCAGGTTAACCACGGCGCGCAGGCTGCGCCCGATCAGCCTCTGGATTTCCTGGGTGCGGCCGGATTGCTTGCCCTTGGCGGCTTCGCGGATCATGCGCTCGCCGGTCGAGCGCGGCAACATGCCGTATTCCGCCGTGACCCAGCCTTCGCCGCTGCCTTTTTTATGCTGAGGCACGCGCTCCTCGACACTTGCGGTGCAGATGACCCTTGTGTCGCCGCACTCGATCAGTACCGAACCTTCGGCATGTTTAATATAGTTGCGGGTGATGCGTATCGCACGCAACTGGTTGGGCAATCTTTTACCGGAACGATAGGTTGACATTCGAAGTAAAGGGTGCAGGCTGAGATTGAATAATATCGATGCTATGAGATTTTTAGTACATGGAAAACCGGCTTCGCGGTTTCGTGGGCGGTCTCGTCGCGACCCCATCGCATCGCCAGGCCGGTGACATTGTCCGAATGCCCGCTTTCACGTTCCAGTGCCTGCTCGACCAGCCCATCCAGCACATCCGCCACGGGACGGGAAGCGAATGACTCGACCAGTTCCTTGTCAGTGAACGGCGACCACAGACCATCGCTGCCCAGCAGCACGACATCGCCGGATTGCAGAGAGACCGGCCCGCCCGGCTCCATATAATATATTTCGTCGCTGCCGCCCAGGCAATTGGTTATCTGGTTGCGATGCGGATGGACACGGGCTTCCGCGGCATTGATCACGCCTGACTCCAGCCACTGGGACACCACCGAGTGATCGTGCGTCCTGGTCAACACTCTGCCATCACGCAGCAGGTAAAGACGCGAGTCTCCGGCGAATCCCCAATACAGCCTGTCGTCCTGTACCAGCGCGGCCACGCACGTCGAACCCGGGAAGCCGCCCAATCCCATCTGGTGAGAAAAATCCACTATGCGCTCGTGTGCGTTCCTCATGGTGTCCACAAGGAACTTCATGGGATCCGGAATATGGGGCTGCGCTTGCTGATCAAAGCATTCGGCAAACGTTTCGACGATTGCCCCGGCGGCCAGCTCACCCTTCAGGTGGCCACCCATGCCGTCTGCCAATACCATCAACAATGCGTCGTTGCTGTAGGCAAAAGAGACGCGATCCTGATTGAATTTGCGATTGCCGATGTGACTGGCCTGGTGTATCGAAAAGTTCATGGTGTGCGGGTTGCATCCAATAATTCCACAGGATGCAATCGTAATATAATGCGACGCTCCAGCACAGCTTTTTTTCAAAAGGCTAACCATGATACTGAGCATGACCGGATATGCCACCGCCAGCGCTGAACTCGACAGGTGCTCATTGACGCTGGAACTGCGTGCCGTCAATCATCGCTATCTGGACATCCAGTTGCGCATGGCCGATGAGTTGCGCGGTTTTGAGAGCATGCTACGCGAAGCCATCACGGCACAGTTGCAGCGCGGCAAAGTGGAGTGCCGGATCAGCTATATAACGCGATCCGTGCAAAGCAAAGCGATACTGAATCGTGATTTGCTTCAGCAACTTGCCGCATGGAACATTGAGGTACAGACTGCGTTGCCCGATGCAAGATCCTTGACAGTGGCCGATGTGCTGCACTGGAACGGCATCCTGGAAACTCCCGGTGCATCTACTGACGAATTGCGCGCCACCTTGTTCAACCTGGTGACCACCGCGTTGCAGGAACTTTCTGCCGCACGCGCCCGCGAAGGCGAAAAGCTCAAGGCATTTCTGCTGCAACGCGTGGAAAAGATCGAGGCGCTGCGCGAAAGCGTGATTCCCCAAGTGCCTGCAGCAATCGCTGCTTATGAGCAAAAGCTCACCGCGCGCCTGCGCGAGGCCATGCAGAATGCCCCGCTACAGGATGCCCGGGACGAACGTATCCGCCAGGAGATCACGTTGTTCGCTGGCAAGATCGACGTGGATGAGGAATTATCACGGCTTGCCAGCCATCTGTCCGAGATGCGCCGCATCCTCGCCCATGGCGGCGCAGTGGGCAAGCGGCTGGATTTTCTGATGCAGGAACTGAATCGCGAAGCCAACACGCTGGGTGCAAAATCGGTTGACGCGGAAGTTTCCCGCAGCGCGATGGAAATGAAGATACTGATCGAACAGATGCGCGAACAGATTCAAAACCTGGAATAGTGCGGTGTTGATACGATCAAAATTGCATTCCAAGGTGGTGTTGTTATGGAAATGAGGGCGCCATATATAATCGAAATACATGGCAGAAAATATCTGCCTTGCAATGTTGCTTCAAGACGAAATCTGACTTTATATTAGGTGGCCAAATCATGCCGGGAAATCTGTTTGTCATCAGTGCGCCATCCGGTGCAGGAAAAACCAGCCTGGTGCAAGCCCTGCTCAATATCAATCCGCAAATCGACATGTCGGTTTCCTACACCACGCGCAATCCGCGACCCGGAGAGCATGATGGCAAGGACTATCATTTCGTCGGCCGCGAGACTTTTCTTGCCATGGCGAAACGGGGAGAGTTTCTGGAGAGCGCCGAAGTCTATGGCAATCTCTATGGGACTTCGCAAACCTGGATCAGCCACGAAAACACCCGGGGGAGGGACATTCTGCTTGAGATCGACTGGCAAGGCGCGGCGCAGGTACGCCGCATGTTCCCCGAATGCGTCAGCATATTCATTCTGCCCCCCTCCAAGCAAGCATTGGAAGATCGCCTGAGAAAACGCGGCAAGGACAATGATGCAGTGATCGCCAAACGCATGGCATCAGTGCGTGAAGAAGTCACCCATATCGCCGAGTTTGATTATGTTATCATCAACGACAACCTGAATGAGGCGTTGCGCGAACTCAATGCAGTAGTGCTTTCCGCCAAACTTCGCAGAGAGCGGCAATTGCCCCGTTATCAGGACTTGATCAACCAGTTACAGAACCCGGAGTAAATCATGGCACGTATTACCGTTGAAGAATGCTTGACACAGATCCCTAACCGCTTCGAGCTGACTTTGGCTGCCGCTTATCGCGCACGCCAGTTGTCCAATGGCGCAGCGAATCTGGTGGAAAGCAGCAAGGACAAACCGACCGTCATCGCACTGCGCGAAATCAGCGAAGGCAAGGTTGGCAAGGAAATTCTCAATCGCGGCCAGGCGTAATCGACGTGATTTTAAGGTGCCTCTAATATCTCAGAGCCCGCCCAAATGCCCCACAAGGGGACGCCGATCCGCTATGTCCATAAGCGGCTCATGCGGAATCGTCAGCAAGGCGTGGAATTATTTCTCGGCGCCGCAAATGATTGATATGTCAGCGAGAAATTCTAAATCCGGATTTCTAGAGGTACCCTTGAATGGCCGACGCAGATTTACTGTTAGAGGAGCTCTCCGCCTATCTTAAGCCGCGGGATGTCGAACACGTCCGTGTAGCCATCGAATTCAGCCGTGCGGCGCATCAAGGCCAGATGCGCCAGTCCGGCGACCCGTATATCTCCCATCCGATCGCCGTTGCGAACATCCTGGCGCCGCTGCGCATCGATGTTCAGGCGATCATCGCCGCGCTATTGCATGATGTGGTGGAAGACACCGAAGTCACCACTGATCAGGTTGCGGAAAAATTCGGCAAGCCGGTTGCGGAATTGGTCGAGGGCCTGAGCAAGCTGGACAGGATCAAGTTCGAGACCCACGAAGACGCTCAGGCGGAGAACTTCCGCAAGATGCTGCTGGCGATGGCGCGCGATGTTCGCGTCATTCTCATCAAACTTGCCGATCGTCTGCACAACATGCGGACGCTGGGTTCCATGTCGCGGGAAAAGAGCGAGCGCATCGCCCGCGAGACCATGGAAATCTACGCGCCGATCGCCAACCGGCTGGGCCTCAATGACATCTACCGCGAATTGCTGGATCTGAGCTTCATGCATCTGCACCCCAACCGCTATGCGGTGCTGTCCAAGGCATTAAAAGTCGCGCGTGGCAACCGCCGTGAAGTGGTTGACAAGATACTCGAAGCGATACGCCAGCGGCTCGCCGAATATAACATCAAGGCGGAAGTCACCGGCCGGGAAAAAAACATCTACAGCATCTACGACAAGATGCAGAGCAAATCACTGGCGTTTGCCGAGGTGTTGGATATCTACGGATTTCGGATATTGGTGGATGATTTTGCTTCATGTTATGTTGCATTAGGCGCGCTGCATGGTTTATACAAACCGATCCCGGGCAAGTTCAAGGACTACATAGCCCTCCCGAAAATGAATGGTTACCAATCGCTGCACACCACGCTGTTCGGGCCTTTTGGCACGCCCATCGAGATCCAGATACGCACCCACGACATGCACCGGATCGCCGAAGCGGGTGTCGCTTCGCACTGGCTGTACAAGAGCAGCCATGATTCGATCAACGACCTGCACAAGAAGACCCATCAGTGGCTGCAGGATCTGCTGGAAAGCCTGAGCCAAAGCAGCGATTCAGCGGAATTCCTGGAACACCTCAAGGTAGATCTGTTCCCCGATGAGGTTTATGTGTTCACACCCAAAGGCAAGATTCTTTCGCTGCCGCGCGGCGCGACCGGCGTGGATTTTGCCTACAGCGTCCACACCGATATCGGCAATCGCTGCATCGCGGTAAAGGTGAACCATGAACTTGTGCCTTTGCGAACCGAGCTCAAGAACGGCGATCGCGTGGAAGTGATCACCGCCGCACACGCCAGACCCAATCCGGCCTGGCTGAGTTACGTCGCCACCAGCAAAGCGCGCAGCAATATACGGCATTTCCTCAAGACGATGCAGTCAGGTGAATCCGCCCAGCTCGGGGAACGTCTGCTCAATCAGGCTCTGCTGGCACTGGGCGTCAAACCGCAGGACATGGACGATGCACACTGGAACAAACTGCTCAGGGATACCGGTGTGAAAACTCGCCAGGATATTCTGGCAGACATCGGTTTGGGTCGCCGTTTCAATGTGGTCGTGGCACGGCAACTGGCGAGCATCGGCGAAGCGGTGTCGAATGTAACCGCCACTCCGGCCATAACGATACAAGGCACTGAAGGCATGGCGGTACAGTTCGCCCAGTGCTGCCGCCCGATTCCCGGCGACCCGATCATCGGTGTGATCAAGAGCGGGCAGGGACTGATCGTGCATACCCACGACTGCCCGACATTGCGCAGGGGGCGCAGCGGCAGCGAACAATGGCTGGACGTCGTATGGGACAAGAACATCAGTCGTCCCTTCGACGTCAACATCAAATTGCTGGCCGAAAACAAGCGAGGTGTTCTGGCCAAGGTCGCCGCCGCGATCGCAGAAGCCGGGGCCAACATCGAGAACATCAGCTTCACCCATGAAGACAAACTCACTGCACTGTACTTCACGCTGGAAGTGAATAACCGCCTGCACCTCGCCAACGTCATGCGAAGTCTGCGCAAGATACAGGAAGTCGTGCGGATCATCCGGGTGAAAAACACGCCAAGCTGACCGCACTGCAACATTGATACACCTTGTTTTTTGACCCGATGAGGCTGTTTACCAGTATATCGCCACTCGTAAGGCAGGGAAACACGGACCTTTACGCCATATCAAACAGCAACACCTCCGCATTGATACCCGCAGTTAGTTCCACTTTTGGCTCATCACTGTACTTCAGCGCATCTCCCGCGTTGAGACTATGCCCGCTCGCAGTGAGCGCGCCGCGCGCGACATGCAGATAGATTTTTCTCCCGGCAGGCACAGGGTAAGCGAGCGTCTCTGCGCCATTCAGCAACGCGGCGGACACGCGCACATCCTGATGGATGAGCAGCGAACCAGCCGCCTGATCCGGCGAAGCCAGCAGGCACCAGCGGCCGCGCTTGGCTGATGCGCCGAAAACTTTTTGCTGGTAGCCCGGCGGCAGGTTCTGCTGCGCGGGAATGATCCAGATTTGCAGCAGGTGGACGGCTTCCGTGGCCGAGGCATTGACTTCGCTATGTGTCACACCGGTACCCGCGCTCATCACCTGCACTTCTCCGGCACGAATCTGCTCGCTGTTGCCCATGCTGTCATGGTGGCACAGCGCGCCGTCCAGAATATAAGTGAGGATCTCCATGTCGCGGTGCGGATGCATACCGAAACCGCTGTTTGGCTGCACGATGTCCTCGTTGATGACGCGCAGACTGGCGAAGCGCATATGAGCCGGATCATGATAATCCGCAAACGAGAAGCTGTGCCAGCTTTCCAGCCAGCCGTGCCGGGCATGTCCTCGTTCAGTTGCTTTGCGTAAAGCCAACATATTCACCTCCATAGTGCTTTAATAGTTCAAGCATGGCGGACGCCTTATCCAGGGTTTCCTGATACTCGGCTTGCTGGTCGGAATCCGCAACAATGCCACCGCCCGCCCAGCAGCGAATCTCATTATTCGCGTACACCAATGTGCGAATAGCGATATTGGTGTCCATATCGCCATCGAAGCCGATGTATCCTATCGCACCGCAGTACACTCCACGCCGGACTGGTTCCAGTTGCTCGATGATCTGCATCGCGCGCAGCTTGGGGGCACCTGTGACGGAACCGCCCGGAAAACAGTTCCGCAGCACATCCAGCGCATCACGCCCCGCCGCGAGACGACCTTCAACCGTGCTGACCAGATGGTGCACATTGGCAAAACTTTCCACTTCGAACAATTTCGGCGCACGCACCGAACCCGGCTTGCAGCTTTTGCCCAAATCGTTGCGCAACAGATCCACGATCATCAGGTTTTCCGCACGATCCTTGGGGTGATTGCGCAGTTCATTTGCGAGACGGCGATCTTGTCGCGCATCGCTGCTGCGCGGACGGGTACCTTTGATGGGCCTGGTTTCAACCCTGTCGCCTCGTACGCTGATGAATCGTTCCGGGGAGTTGCACAGGATCCGGGCTTGCGGCAGGTTCAGGAATGCCGAGTAGGGTGCGGGATTCAAGCCGCGCAGCCTGAGGTATGCTCCCAACGCATCACCCTCGGCCTTTGCGCTGAAGCATTGCGCTAGGTTGATCTGATAGCAATCGCCCGATTGTAGGTAATCCTGTACTTTCTGAAATGCTTTAGCGTAACTGTCAGGCGTGAAGTTGGAAATTATCTGCCCATAGACCCGGAAAGAGTCGAAAGGAGGTGCCGGCAGGGTTTGCAGACGATGCAATATCTGCGGCAACAATTCCGCTGTCCCGGAAAATCGTTGCTGCGATACCAGCCGTGCCTTGTGCTGCTGGTGATCCAGGACCAGCGCCCAGTCGTATATGCCAACCGCCAGGTCCGGAAGCTGTTCTGTAGCATCCGCGATCTCCGGCAATGTCATCAACCGGCGCGCCAGATCGTAACTCCAATAACCCAGCGCACCACCGGCGAAAGGCACATCCGCTATGGGCGCAGCGCGTTCGCCCAACAGATTGCGCAACAGGACAAACGGGTCGTCAGTTGTTGCCGCTTCCTGATTCAATAACAGCGTATGCAGCGGCGCTGCGGTAACGATGTCATAGCGCCCCATCCCGCAACTGTCCAGCCAAACCGCCCATGGCAAATCAGCCAGCGCGGCATAGTAGCGCGCAGCATCAGATTGATACGGCAGGTTGGCGCAATAAAAACCCATTGTTTCACTTTATAGCGAATTGGCATCCCGGTTCGAGTCATTTTGGGACATTTTGAGCCGCCAGATGCCAGATGCCAGATTATCTTTTTCTTCCAGCGCAGGTTATCTGGTCTTCAAGGACAGCTTTTCTGTGGTGATTTTTTTATCCACTCGCGTATCTGAGGCAGCATCGCAATGGCCGCATCTTCACCATTCTTGATCAAACGCAATTTACCGTCTGCATTTATTTCGGGCGTTTTTCCAATTTCAGGGCGAATCACGATCTGTGCTGTTTCTATCTGATAGGCCAATACCGACTGTCGCATGATGCGCAGGCTTTGCTTGAGTATGTCGATGATATCTTGCGGAAACGGTTGGTCCTGAGGTTGCTGCGAGATATCCACGGCGATCACGATGTCCGCACCCATCGTACGCGCCACAGTTACCGGCACCGGACTCTTTAAATCCCCGTCCACATATTCATGTTCGCCAATCTGAACCGGATAGTACACGCCAGGGATGCTGCTGGATGCGCGCACCGCCATTCCGGTATTGCCGCGATTGAAGGCTACCGCATTGCCGGTGTCGAACTGGGTTGCCACCGCAACGAAAGGCTTGTCCAATTGTTCTATGGAGCGATTTTTCAACTCGCGATTGATATAGTCCTGCAATTGCTCGCCGCGTATGTAGCCTCGCGTTGACAGGTCGGTATCCCTGAGCCGGTCTTGATCGAGATCGAGTGCGATCTGTTCTATCGCTTCGCTCTTGTAGCCGGCAGCATACAACGCACCTACCACACTTCCAGCACTGGTGCCTACGACGATGTCTATATGGATATCATTCGCCTCGAGCGCCTTGATCACACCTAAATGTGCAAATCCACGACTCCCGCCACTTCCCAAGGCCAGCGCAACGATCGGCTGGTCGGATTGCAGCGGTTCGATAGCAACCGCTTGTGGCTCGATAACATCTTTGTACTGTATCGGCTGAGGTGTCGCACATGCCGCAAGCTGGACCGTCAACAGCAGCAGGATCAAATTAAGGTGCGCTGATCTCACATGGCTACCGGGGATAATGGCTATCACAATATCCAGAGGGCAGAAAGCCCATCACAAGCCATCCGGTTTGTAATGAGGGCAGATACATACACCAACACCAGGTTGATGAGATAAAAAGGCGCACGCACCGATTAGTGCGCCCAAAAAACCGAGCATACTGCGGCTAGCCCCTTACTGCCTAAGCATCTGGGGCTGCTGCCACAGCCTAAACCCAGATCAGTTCGGCTTGCCGATTCCCGGTGTAGGAAAAGGCCATGTTGCAGCCGGACGTACAGGTGCAGGTGCCGAAGGTGCAGGCATCGATGGCTTGGAAGCCATAGATGATGCCGGCTTCCTGGCTGCTGCCTTTTTCTTGGCTGCCGGCTTTTTCTTGGCTGCCGGCTTTTTCTTTGCTACTGCCTTCTTGGCTGCCGGCTTCTTGGC
>JBARHM010000379.1:0-5026 GCA_049799235.1 Gallionella sp. | reverse complement strand
CTGTTGCGCGAACCAATCCAGCACGAAATTGGATCCGATGAAACCTGCACTGCCGGTGACTAAGATCATGTCGCCCTACCGCCTCGGTCGAGGCTCTCAAAAATATAAAGTGCGGTGATTATATTCGATGAGATAAGCCATTCATACATTCCGACCGCTACCCGTGCCGTTTGCCAAGATACCAGTCCGCTGTGATGCGCAAACCTTGCTCCAGCGTATAAGGCGGGACCCACCCCAGTTCATTGCGCAGCTTTGCATCGTTCACGCGCAATGAGCCGAACAATCTATCGACCTGTGCCGATCGCTTCAGCACTTTCGCAGCGGCGCGCAGCAGTCCGGACGGAAGATTGAACGAGCGGGGTTTGCGGCCCAATGCGCCGGCGATCTTTTCCACCAGCAATGCGGTGGAGACATCTTCTCCATCCCTCACCAGATAGGTTTGGCCCACCGCAGCAGCGTGAGTCGCACAAGCGATTAGCGCACTCGCCAGGTTGCCGACATACACCATGCTGCGCTTATTGTTTGCTCCCGCCAGCGGCAGCGGTATCCCATTTTCTAGTGCGGCGAGCAGACTGATGAAATTCCCCTTTACACCGGGGCCATACACCAGCGGCGGGCGCACGATCACGACTTCGAGCTTTGTTTCCTGCGCGATGCGCCGCAAGGCCTGTTCGGCCTGCCACTTTGAAACGCCATAGGAATCTTGCGGCGCCGGCGTATCCTGTTCGACATAGCAGCGCTGTCCGTGCGTTTCCTCGCCGTTCACCTTGATCGAGCTCACGTAGACGAACCGCTTCACGCCGGTGCGAGCTGCCTGCCGTGCAAGATTCATCGTGCCGTGCAGGTGGACCTTGAGGAATTCCGCCCGCGGATCGGCGGCAGTATCTTTCATCACATGCACCCGCGCGGCGAGATGGATCACCACCTCCACGTCTTGCAGCGCATCAGCCCAATCGGTGTCGCCGTCGATATTTCCCACTGAGACAGCTTCAACGCCATCCGGCAATTGAGCAGATGACCGGATCGCAGCACGGACAACATGCCCCTGACGCAGCAGTTCTGCGCAGAGCGGCCTGCCCACGAATCCATTGGCGCCGGTGACCAGGAATCTCATCTCGGTCATTCCGCCGAGGATTCGAGAATGTCATTCAAATGCATCATCGTAATTTCCCCGTCAGCCGTTGCCAGCAAACTTTCCATAATGGCGGTGTGAAGAAAAAGCGCAGCATGCTGGTCAGGTGCAATTTGAAATATTTTAAATCCCGATGGCTGCTGCGGTGCGCATGGTGAACCACCTTGACAGCCGGGCTCAGCGCCACTCTGTACCCCCGCAACCTCAGCCTGGTGCACAAGTCCACGTCCTCGTAATAAAGAAAATAACGTTCATCGAAGCCACCCATCTTTTCGAATACCTCGCGGCGGAACAGCATGAACATTCCGGCCACCCAGTCCGGAAAGACCGTCTCGTCCTTCGCCGCATAATTGCTGCCCCGGCAGCCACCGATCGCCTTGCACAAGATCCTGAGCGGCGTCGGAAACCGACGCGCACTGTCTTCCATCGCCCCGTTCGGGCCCACTACCATCGGGGCAGCCACGCCCACCTTTTCATCCTGCAGGCAGGCATGCAATGCCGCGAACACCTCCTCATTGATCCGGATGTCCGGGTTCATCACGCAATAAAGTTGACCGGACGATCTCTTGAACGCCTTGTTGTGATTTGCGGAAAATCCCATGGAATACCAGTTCGCATGCACGCGGACCGGAAATGGATATTCGCGCGCATTGAATGGTATACCTTCGGGCAGATTCAGCGTGATCAATACTTCCAGCGGATAGATATTGCAACACTTTTTCAGGTCGTCAAGCAACGCCGTGAGCAGATGACCCTGCAGGTGGCTGACGATCGAGATCGAGATTGTTGGCAATGATGTCGACACAGATTTCTACCAGGCCTTTCCGGGTTCACGACAATGGGTTCGTGCGGTCATGTTCATGCGCGGAATGCCAAGGCATTGCTTAAGCGAAGCCGCTGAATGAATCGAAGGACATATCCGAAGGCTATGCTGCAATGGGTATCATATGTTCCAACTGATCTTTGATTGCGCTGCGTGCTTCGCGCAATTCGTATTCGTCCTGCAACCCCATCCAGAATTGCACGGAAGTGCCAAATACCTTGGCTAGGCGCAATGCAGTATCCGCAGTAATTCCGCGTTTACCCAACACAATCTCGTTAATGCGACGCGGTGGAACACCGATCGACTGAGCCAGACTGGTTTGGCTGATTTCCATTGGGCGCAGAAATTCTTCGAGGAGTATCTCGCCTGGGTGAATGTTCTGTAATTTAGCCATTCCCATCTCCTTAATGGTAGTCAACTATTTCAACAGCACTCGGGCCGTTTACCGTCCGCACAAAACAGATTCGCCACTGATCATTGATTCGAATGCTGTGCTGCCCTTTTCGATTATCTTTCAATGCTTCTAGCCGATTGGCTGGCGGAATTCTCAAGTCATTCAGCATTTGCGCTTTGTCCAGCATGAACAATTTTCGCAAAGCGACCTGTTGAATCTCACGAGGCAATTTGCGCGACACCTCGCCTCGCCAGATTTTTTCAGTTTCTTTGGATGTAAATCCGATGATCATGCGGCACTATAACGCATGTCGTTATAGCGCACAACTCAATATGGGGTTGATTGCTGCAGTATTGGAAAGCAGCCAGATTCACCCTGAAGGATGAGTGTTACCTGACAAGATAGACCTATGGGATAGCAATAGAGCACCCGAAGCGAATCGGTGGTCTTAATCAGCGCTGGCCTAAATCTTCCTGTACGTCGCCACCAGGCAATATTGCCTCACGGACTTTGACAGCTTTTCGCTGGTAAATAAGAAAGGTGTCGAGAACAGACTGAGCAATACCCAGCGCTCATCCAGCAGCCTTAGCGCCTTTGCATCATAGAATCGCTTATGGTCGTCATCCGACTTATAGCCACGTATGCCTGGCACCGCAATGACTAGCCCGCCTTCTTTGCCCGTGATCCGGTAGCATTCATCCAGCGTCCTGCGCGGGTCCTCGATATGCTCAAGCACATTATCTAGGATACACGCATCAAACGCGCCATCTGCAACCGGAAATGCTCCGTCAGCCCCGATCAATTGAACGTCCATCCCGGCAGCCTTGCAGTATTCGACCGCGCGGGGATTGATCTCCAGGCCGCGCACACGCTTCGGGAATGCGCCCAATACTCCGCTGCCGGTGCCCGAACCGATCTCGATGATGCGATCCCCGAAACGGCGCGCGCAAAAATACAATATGCGGGATGAAAAGAATCTCTTGTAGATGCGCCCAGTGAAGCTGATCTTCTTAAGATGGCTAAAATAATCTTCAAACTTGCTGGAATTCTGTGCCATCTGCTCTTTCGAGTTTTGTTCGGTAAGCACTGTATTGAAATACCCAATTACTCGCCGACTTTATTTCCGGTCAACACCTTTCTGACAGCTTCAAGATACTGGTAACCGTATCGCTCATCCGGCTCAAGATAGGCTCCCTCACTCCATTCGTTCCAGGCATTCAGAAATATGAAATTTTCCGGCAGGTTTCTTTGCGGCATGCCGTCCACCAGCTTGGCGAGCCATCTACCAAAGCCTTCCGGCGATGCACCGCGAAATATGGTCGCCCTTCTCTTGTACCGTGCCGCGTTATCCCATTCGGCAAAGGCGCCCGGAAACGTCGTCAGCTTCTGATCCGGGCGTATCGCGACGATTTGCCGCCAAGTCGCATCATAATCATGAAAGGTCAGCTCTTTAATAAATTTTGCTCTTAGCCCGCGCAACATGTCCTGATAACGCTCGGGCAGACTGCGCACCAGCCTGAACAACAGTGAATGCCTTATCGAGTCCTTATCGTACGAAGGCGAATTGATCGCCTCGAATGGCTGAAACTGAAATTGCGCATCGAATGAATTCAGGCAACTCCTGCTGGGTAACTCATACTGCTTCTGGAAAATGAAATATAAACCGGGCAATCCATCCTGCTGCGCAAGCTCACGCCAAAATGCCAGCATCTCATCGATCTTGTCGATACGTTGTGGCCGATAGATCACGAACACCAGCTTGCCATCCACCTTGATCGCTCGCGGATCAGACCACGCCTTGATCAGATAATCGTAATGCCGCTTCCAGCTTTCTTTGGTCGGAGGATGCGTTTGCTGAATCAGCACATGATGATCCCGCCCGTCCCATCTTCTCGACCAGGTCTCGTTTGCCCATGACAGGCAAAACGGGAAATCGATGTCCCGGTTGGACAGAATCAGATTCGTTGGCGTCTCGAGCAATTGCTTGCCGTCGAACCAGTAGTGGTAATGGCAGAAGCCGTAGACTCCGTACTTTTTGGCAAGACCGATCTGCCAGCGCAATGTCTCAATCTTCGACTGATCGTAATAATTATTATCAAGTGGTACACGCGGCTGATAATGGCCCTCATACTGCGGGCTCGCCGACTTGACGTTTTCCCAGTCGGTAAAGCCCTTACCCCACCACGCATCATTCTCGGGAATAGCGTGCAACTGAGGAAAGTACATCGCGATCAACTTTACGTCGCGACGTTCCAGTCTGATCGATCCTGCCTTTGAATCCACCGCCTTGGTATCAGTACCACTCGAACCATATGCCATGACTAACCTTTGAAAGTCACACCCATCTTCGCCGCGAGCAAGCGAAGTCTGGAATACATTTTTGTGCTTAAACAACTGCGCAACGTTGCCCTTAGCGAATCGCGGAGGGAAGGAGAGCTGGATGTCACCGGCAAGTCCATCAAAGAAATCGCCGTCCCATCAGCATGAACGGGGACAGCCTTTACCACCACTTGATAGACCGAGCCAAAAGGGTTTTTTGCAAGCACGCTACGAATTTCTGGCGACGTTTTTGACCAACGGTTGGCAAACTCCGTATATTCAGGGTTGCGCACGACGAACTCCGCATGGACGATCTTCAAACCGGCATCCTCGAACAGCTTCTGAATGTTCTTAATGC
>JBARHM010000378.1:0-2342 GCA_049799235.1 Gallionella sp. | reverse complement strand
CTTCTCCGGAATATTCCCAATGTACGCCTTCAGCTGAAAACGCTGCGCTTGATAGCAGCAACATACCGGCTGCAAACAATGTCTTGTTCATGATTCTCCTCCAAAAATAATCGTATTAAAATTTTTGACAAATGACATATCAGATATTCAACGGGCCCAATACTCAGGGCAATTGAAAGTCGGACGCTGCCAAATCCAGAGCATCTATCTGAATCTTGAGCGGCTCGACAAATTGATGTATCAGACATACATGATAATACAAACTGATAAAATTTTCTTCATTCGGCCTTGCGGACGGTTGTTCCTAATGAGGTTTTTACGTCCGATTCTGGGGATTAATAAAGCAGCCTGATCTTGGCATCCCCTCAATCAGACAAACCGGGGAATAATTCAAGCATCCCATCCGCCATGAATTGCACCGCCATCGCAGCGAGTATCAGTCCCATCACCCGTGTGGCGATATTGATACCGCCAGTGCCCAATCTCTCGCCTATCGGCTCGGCCAAGCGCAACACCAGCCATACGATCGCTGCTATGCCGAGTATCCCCAGGCTGAACACAAGCCTGTCCGGCAGGCTTCCTGCCTGATGCGCATCGACAATGGCCAGGCTGATCGCTCCTGGCCCGGCCAGCAGTGGGATCGCCAGCGGAACCACAGCTATGTCATTTTTCGATTCTGCCTCGGCCTGCTCAGCGTCGGTGTGCCGCGCCGGGCTGATATTGGCACCGAACATGGCGATAGCAATAAGTAACACCAGCAGTCCGCCGCCAATGCGAAATGCCGGAATACCGATACCGAAGAAAGATAGCAAACCATCACCCGTCCATATCGCTAGCGTCAGAATCACCGCCACCGCGATGGATGCCTTGAGTGCGGTGTGGTGCATCACCTTCGGGCGGCGATCCGTCATCATGCTTAGGTAGATAGGTATGGCTCCGAAGGGATTCAGGATGGCAAAGATCCCCACCAGATATTTTATTTGCTCGGTCCAAACAGGAAATTGACTCATGATGGTTCTTTCATGCAGTGTGGCACTTTCTCTTATTTGGATTCGTCGATCATTTTCCTTGTCTTTGCTTCGACCTCCTGCGCCACTTTTACCAGCGTTGCATCCTTCGACAACGCTGTCAGCATCGGAACAGGTTTGATCATTCCGATCTTGGTCTTGCCCTGTTCAGTGTATACCGAGATGCGGCAAGGCAGTGCCATGTTCAGGTTCATGTCGGTGGAAAGCACCTTGCTGGCCTGTCCCGGATTGCACACCTCGAAGACTTTGCATTGCTCAGTGAAGGCAATTCCTTTGCCACGTAGCGTATTGCCCAGGTCATGGATATGCAGTACCCCGAACTCATTGCGCTTCACCGCTGCCTCGAGATCGGTCGAAGCCTGCTCGAATGTCTTGTTGCTTTCAACGATGTAATACATGGCTATCTCCTTGTTGTATTGATGATGCCGCCTTTCAGATCACGGCGTGTCATGGTCCGGACTGTACACGCGATTGTACAGCTTGCCATCGAATCAATTTGTGCTAATCTCACGACCATGAAAAATCTATCGCACCATCTCGCTGCATTGTTGACCACCGCCTGGGTCGGTGGGCTATGGGCGGTCGGCTATCTTGCCGTGCCTGTGCTTTTCTACGCTCAACCGGACAGGCAACTGGCCGGGGAACTGGCCGGGCAGATGTTCACCCTGGTAGGCTATCTAGGTATGGTGTGCGGCGCGTATCTGCTGATCCAGCGTATCGCTGTATCCGGTCAAGCCGCGTTGCGTCAGCCCCTGTTCTGGGTGGTTGTGGTGATGCTGCTGATCACGCTGACAATCCAGTTCGGCATCCAGCCGGTCATTGCCGATCTCAAGGCGCAAGCATTACCGCTTGATGTGATGCACAGCACGTTCGCGGACCGTTTCAAAATGTGGCACGGCGTATCAAGCGTGATCTATCTGATACAAAGTCTGCTCGGGGTATTACTCGTCGTCAAATCTCGCCGCGCGTGATTGCACAAAAGTCGCCAAATAAAAAGGGCCGCGGCAGCGGCTCATTTTCATTCCTGTAGTTAAATATCAGGCTATAGCTTTGATGATATCCTCAACCACTTTCTTCGCATCGCCAAACACCATCATGGTTTTGTCGAGATAAAACAGGTCATTGTCCAATCCCGCATATCCGGTAGCCATGCTGCGCTTCACCACCAGCACGGTGCGCGCCTTGTGCGCTTCAAGGATAGGCATACCGTAGATCGGGCTGGATTTGTCGTTCTTCGCGGCTGGATTCACCACATCGTTCGCGCCTATCACCAGCACCACATCGGTATCGGCGAATTCGTTGTTGATCTCGTCC
>JBARHM010000377.1:0-1809 GCA_049799235.1 Gallionella sp. | reverse complement strand
CTCAGGATCGTTGGCGACGGCCTTGAGCTGGGCCTGGATGGACAAGTACTCGATGTAAGGTGGGCCGATCTTGAAACCGAGCAGTGCGACGAATACCAGGACGACCGACCACAGCAGGAAGCCCGACAAGGTGACGCCTTTCTGTCTGCGCATGATTCACCCTTCTCAGTTGATGAACTGTCCGATCCTCTTGAAATCGTCGAAGTTCCACCAGATCAGGAACGCCTTGCCGACGATATGGGTCTCCGGCACGAACCCCCAGTAGCGGCTGTCACTGCTGCTGTCGCGGTTGTCCCCCATCAGGAAATAGTGGCCCGGCGGCACGGTGCAGCTGAAGCCCGCGTCATTGTAGGCGCAATTTTCGCGGAAGGGGAAGAGCCGCACGCCCGACAGGTGTACACTGGGAATGTCCGATTGCAGCAACACGGCGTGCCGGTGTTCGCCCAGCATCTCGGTCATGCGTTGCGCCGAGACGAAATTGAGGCCGGACTCGATGTAATGATAATCGCCGTCCGTCTTCACCTTGATTTCCTGGTCGTTGATCCACAGCCGCTTGTTGCGATAGGTGACGCGATCGCCCGGCAGCCCCACCACCCGCTTGATGTAATCGAGCGCCGGATTCTCCGGGTAACGGAACACCATGACTTCCCCGTGCCGCGGCGGATTGACGTCGAGCAGCTTGACGTTGACGATCGGCAGCCGTATGCCGTACGTGAACTTGTTTACCAATATGAAATCACCCACCAGCAGGGTCGGCAGCATCGACCCCGACGGGATCTTGAACGGCTCGACCAGGAACGAGCGCAGCAAGAACACCACCACGATCACCGGGAAAAAGCTCTTCGGATACTCCACCCACCACGGCTCGGGGCGGCCCGCTTCGCGCCGCCGGCGCAGCCAGTAGTGGTCGAGCAGCCAGACCGCGCCGGTCGCGACCAGCAGCAGGAACAGGATGAGGGCAAAATTCATTTTTCAACCTGAAGGATTGCGAGGAAGGCTTCCTGGGGGATCTCGACGTTCCCCACCTGCTTCATCCGTTTCTTGCCTTCTTTTTGCTTCTCCAGCAGCTTCTTCTTGCGCGTAATATCGCCGCCATAGCACTTTGCGAGCACGTTCTTCCGCATCGCTTTCACAGTCTCCCGTGCGATGATGTGGGAGCCGATCGCAGCCTGCACCGCCACATCGAACATCTGCCGCGGGATGAGCTCGCGCATCCTGACCGCCAGGTCGCGGCCGCGGTGCTGCGCGTTTTCCCGGTGGACGATCAGGGACAGCGCATCCACGCGATCGCCATTGATCAGAATGTCCAGCCGCACCAGGTCGCCGGCCCGGTACTCGACAAACTCGTAGTCCAGCGAAGCATAGCCGCGCGAAACGGATTTGAGCTTGTCGAAGAAATCCATCACCACTTCGTTGAGCGGCAACTCGTAGGTCAGTATCACCTGGCGCCCGACATACTGCATGTTGCGCTGCGCGCCGCGCTTCTGGTTGCAGAGCGTGAGCACCGGCCCGACGTACTCCTGCGGCAGCAGAATCTTCGCGAGGATGATCGGTTCGCGGATCTCCGCGATTTTCGAGGGATCCGGCAGCTTCGACGGGTTTTCGATCTCGATCACGCTGCCATCGCGCAGTGCAACCTGGTACACCACGGTCGGCGCGGTGGTGATGAGGTTCATGCCGTATTCGCGCTCGAGCCGCTCCTGGACGATGTCGAGATGGAGCAGTCCCAGGAAGCCGCAGCGGAAACCGAATCCGAGAGCCTGCGACGATTCGGGCTCGTAGCGCAGCGAGGAATCGTTGAGGTGGAGC
>JBARHM010000376.1:0-13487 GCA_049799235.1 Gallionella sp. | reverse complement strand
GGCTTGCCTTTGCCGTTTTCACCATGGCAATTAAGACAACCCTTTTCCTTATAGAGTTTTTCTCCCGCCTGATTCGTGGTTGAGGTACCTGTCATCTGGTACTGGCCGGCAAAATATGCAGCGATGTCCGCCAGATCACGACGATTGGTCAAGGTCTTCGAGATTTGAGTCATGCTCGGGTCGCTGATGGTTCCCGCCTGAAAGTTATAGATTTGCCGTTGAATATAGTCGGCGTATTGCCCGGAGAGTTTGGGAATAACCGGCTCGACAGTATTGCCATCCTCGCCGTGACAAATTATGCACGGAGCAGCTTTGGCTTTTCCGTCGGCAGGGTTGCCGCTGCCGATGCGTCGTTTCACATCTTCGGGATTATCATTGGCATATGCCGAGGTCACTGCAAATATAACAACGCCCAAAACAACAGCGGTAATTGATTTGCTTATAACCATTGATTCTCCGTTCAGTGAATTCAGCGTGTTAACTTTGATGCAATTGTTTATCAAGGTGGCTGCAACGTCAATTTATAATTTCGAATCGAATGATCGGGAGATCTGACTGCCGTCACTTGGCACTGCCAGAGAGAAAACGTGTTTATTGGTAGCGAAGGGCTTCTATCGGGTCCAGTTGTGCGGCTTTTCGCGCCGGATAAAAGCCGAAAAATATTCCCACCGCCGCAGCGACGCTGAATGCCACGACAACAGAGCTGCCCGAGATGATGACCATAGTCCCGGTCAGTGCGTTGGTCAGCAGCGCTCCGCCGATTCCCAATAGCAAACCGATGAAGCAACCGACAACCGAGATGATGATGGCTTCCAGAAGGAATTGCATCAGGATGTCGCGCTCTCTTGCGCCGATAGCCATGCGTATGCCGATCTCGCGGGTCCGCTCGGTGACCGATACCAGCATGATGTTCATGATGCCGATTCCCCCGACCAGAAGCGATACCGAGGCGATCGCTCCGAGCAGCAGGGACATGATGCGCGTACTTTCTGCGGCAGAATCTGCTGCGGCGGTGAGGTTGCGCAGGAAAAAGTCGTTCTCCATGCCTTCACGTATGCGGTGTCTCTGCCGCAACAATTCGGTCATGGTTTTTTCCACTGTGGGCATGATCTCCTGTGTGGTGGTCTGCACCATCACCATGCGCACCGAGCCCGGAAACTGGGAGCCAAAAATCTGACGCTGCGCAGTGGTAAGCGGAATGATGATGGTATCGTCCTGATCGCGCCCATCCATGCCCTGGCCTTTTAGTGCAAGCGTCCCCAGGACGATGAACGGGCTTTGCTGGATTCGGAATGTCTTGCCTGCAGGTTCCTCGTCGCCGAACAGATTTTGCGCGGCTGTCTTGCCGATCAGCGCAACGCGAGTGGCCGAGCGCACATCCGAGTCGGTAAAAGCAGTCCCGGAAACTACGGGCCAGGAACGCGCGTCGAGATATTCCGGAGTTGTGCCGATAACAGATGTGTTCCAGTTGTTCGGCCCGTATACGATTTGAGCCCTGCCGGAATGTATCGGAGCGACAGCTTGAACCCCCGGCAGTTCGGCGATGGCATCCGCATCGTTGACATTCAGCGTATATCCGCCGCCACTCCCTGAACGCACGCCGCCCGCTGAAGTGCTGCCGGAAAGCAGTATGAACAGATTGCTTCCCATCGAAGAGATGGATTGTTTGATCGCAAATTGAGCACCTTGACCGATCGACATCATCAGCACCACTGCGCCGACACCTATCACCATGCCTAGCATGGTCAGGAATGTACGCAGCCGGTTAGCACCCATTGCGCGCCAGGCCTCACCAAGCATTGCCAGCATCATGCCGCCACCTCATCAGCAAGACATTTGACTTGTAATCCAGCACTTTCGGTGGCTTGCGGCATTGCCCGCACCTGCGCTGCGCGTACCGTGTTCATGCCGCTACCCCCTGTGTGATTTCGTCGCGGATGATGCGCCCGTCAAGGAAGCGCACCTGGCGCTTGGCATGTTGTGCGATGTCCTCTTCGTGGGTGACCAGAATAATGGTGATGCCTTCGCGATTCAATGCATCGAACACGGCCATGATCTCTTCGCCGGTCATGCTATCGAGATTGCCTGTCGGTTCATCAGCAAGTATCAGGCGAGGGTAGTTGACCAGTGCACGTGCAATTGCCACGCGTTGTTGCTGGCCGCCGGAAATCTTGTTGGGCATGGAATCTTCGTAGTTCCCCAGTCCTACCTTGGCTAGCAGTTCACGTGCGCGCATGCGGCGTTCTTCACGTTCCAGCCCGCAATAGATCAGCGGCAGAGCCACATTCTCCAGTATCGACATGCGTGGCAGCAGATTGAAACCCTGGAACACGAAGCCGATGGTGCGATTGCGCAGCAAGGCCAGTTCATCCTTGCCCAGTTCCGCAACACTGCGTCCATCCAGAAAATAACGACCCGCGCTAGGCTTGTCGAGACAGCCGAGTATGTTCATGAAGGTGGACTTGCCCGAACCGGACGGGCCCATGATTGCGACAAATTCACCAGACCCGATGTTGAGGCTCACCGCTTTCAGCGCGGGAAATTGACCGGCAGATGTCTGGTAAGACTTGTGCAAGTCTTCGATGCGGATGATCGGTTCATTCATCAGAACAATCGCATCCGCATCGGGGAAGTGCTGCTTGATTGAGAATTACCCGACGACTGTGCTTCGCCGACCGCCACCTGGTCTCCAGCCTTGATTTCACCGCCGACAATCTCGGTATTGCGGTTGTCGGTGATTCCGAGCAATACCTTGACCGGTTTGAGCTCACCTTTCTCCAATACATATACCTTGCCGGAAAAACTGTCACGCGGTTGCCCGGGCAAGTGCTTTTCGTCTTTCGGTTTGGCTGTATTGGCGCCATCTGCACTGCCGGATTGACCAGAATTTTTCCGCGAGTCATTCGGATTCCCGGCCAATTGCTTTTCGTCATTTTGGTTGGCAGCAGGCTTTTGCATGGCATTGGCGGGTTTGAAACGGAACGCAGCGTTGGGAACCAGCATTATGTCTTTGCGTTCAGCCACAGAGATGCTCACATAAGCAGTCATTCCGGGCAACAAAATTTTCTCGGGATTTTCAACGTTGATCACCACGTCGTAGGTGACTACGTTTTGCTGGGTGGTGGGATTCAGCCGTACCAGTTTAACTACGCCATTAAAGCTGCGATTGGCAAAGGCATCTACTGAAAAGTGCACAGATTGGCCTACACGGATACTGCCTATATCGGCCTCGGCAAAATTGGCATCGATCTGCATCCGGGACAGATCCTGGGCGATCTTGAACAGTGTCGGGGTCTGTAAACTGGCGGCTACTGTTTGACCGACATCCACTGAACGATCGACCACCACACCTGACACTGGCGAACGGATCACCGAATAAGCGAGGTTGGCACGGTCTCTTTCCACGGTTGCCTGTGCCAAATTTAATTGTGCTTCTGCGGATTTTTTTGTTTGTACAGCGGTGTCCAGCTCCTGGCGTGAGACATATTCCTGCGCGAACAGGCTGCGCATGCGTGCTTCGTTGGCTGTAGCCAATTCCAGTGATGCCTGGGCATTTTGAACATTGGCAAGGCTTTGCTTTTGCTGCGCCAAGAGCAGGGCATCATCGAGTTCCAGCAAGATCTGGCCTTTTTCGACCCTGCTGTTGAAGTCTACGTAGAGTTTCCTCACAGTGCCGGAAACCTGAGTACCGACACTCACCAGTGTCACCGGATTGATCGTACCGTTGGCAGAGACGGTCTGGCTGATGTCGCCTTTTTCCACGCTCTGTAAACGATATTGCAGCGGTTCAACCTTGTAGAACTGCCAATAAATGGCGATCCCGGCGCAGACGACAGCGACAGAAGCAATGATCAGGGCTGGAGGAGATCGGAATGGTTTTTTCATGGTTGGATCTACTGGGTTGAATTTTCGCCGGGAGCTCGAACACTGGTATCAGACAAGGTTTGCAACAGGCCCGCATCCAGGATGCCCATCGCTTGGGCCAGAGTGGCACGGCTTATGTTCCAGTTAAAGTTTGATAGTATACGTTGCTGTCGGGCGCTGGCTAAAGCGCTTTGGGCATTCAACACATCCAGTATACTGCCTACCCCGGCCTTGTAACGACCCAGCACCACGCGCTCGGATTGTTCCGCGCTGATAAGCAAGTCTGCGGTGGTGCGCAAGGATTGTGTCGCAGTAGTGAGCTGCTGATAAGCTGTCCATACATCCAGCGCGACCTGCAAACGCAACTTCTCATGTTGAGCATTCCTTGCATCCATTTGCGCCTCGGCGGCACGAACGCCATAGGTCGGCGCGTAACCGGAAAATATTGGTACATTCAAATTGATACCGATCAATGAGTCGTGTGAGTTGATTCCAGAAAAATTGTATTGATTCGCGGAAGCAGCCAAGGTGATAGATGGACTATCAATCGCGCGCGCCGCATCGATACTGGCTTGTGCAGCCTTGATTTGTGCGGCAGCAGCCTGCAAATCTGGCCGATGCTGACGCGCTACTTCTATCAAAGCGTCTATGTCACCTTCAAATTCATTGGGTATCGACGATGTATTGGCAGGTACCAATGATACATTCCGGTTGGCATCCATCCCGATCATATTGGCTAGGGCGCCCTTGGCATTTTTCAGGTTGCCAGCGGCGGTGATACGGTTCAACGTGGCCTGAGAATAGGCGGTCTGCGACTGTAATTTGTCGGCAGGTGTTGCACTTCCGGCACTATAACGAGCTTCAGCAGCGGCGAAACTCTCCTTGGCAGCGCGTTCGGATTCGAGTGTCGCATCGAGCGCGGCAATCCTTGCCTGCTGTTCATAATAGGATTGCACCGCAGCGATAAATATTGCCTGCACCGTACTGTCTTGAGTGGCAATTGCAGCAACCAATAACTGGCGTGAAGTTTCCAGATTGGCAGCACGCAAGCCGAAGTCATACAGCAGATAGGAAAGTGCCAGACTTATGCTGCGTTGATCCAAACTGGGGGCATTGCTGGTTTTGCTGCTACTGACCGAGCCGTTCAGGTTTGCACTGGGCAAATAAGCCGCCTTGCTCACCCCGAATTGCGCTGCAAATACCCGTGAGTTCGCCCATACCTCTCTGGTTTGCGGGTTGTTGCATAACGCAAGGTTGACCACATCCAGCAGATTGAGTGCGCCTTCAGGCTTTGCTTCCGCACACGGATCGCCAACCGCGCCTTCAGTGCGCAACGCCGGCTTTGGTGGAAGCAACGCTTCGGTGTCGAACGGATCGGAGCTTGCCCATGAATTGGTCTGGTAGCTCGATAGAAGTAGCAGGGCGTAAAAAGCAGAGCGCATCAGAATAGTGTACAAGATGGAATTATTATTGGCGTTAGTTTCTTTGTGCCATCACAAGTTCAAAAAGTGTATGGATGATGATCGGGGTGAAGCATAGAATCCTGTCGCTGGTGGTTCCTGCGGGGGTATAAAGGAAAAAAGCACGCCAAGGCGTGCTTTTTTCCAGATTAGCGTGTCAGCTTAACGGTTGCTGCCATTATTGCCGCGACCAAGTGCATAGCTTGGACGGTCACCGTTACGTCGCGGAGTGCTGTTGCCGCCGCGATTGCCGAAGCTGCGATCGGCGCTGCGCGGATGAGCATGGCCGTTACCGAGACTCAGCGTATGACCGTTACCGGTATTGCCGTTGGCTTGTCCATGCCACTGACCGTGACCTTCTTTCGGGTGCCCGGCCATATGTCTTTCGGAGCGCCCGGCATGGCTATGACGGCTGTCCGGCGCGCTGTGGTGAAAACTAGTTCCGGTCTTACCGGCAAAATCACCGCCAGTTTTACCGGCATAACCACCACCGGTTTTGTTGCCTGCGTAACCACCTGTACGGTTGCCGCCGAATCCGGCATTGTTGCCGCCGCCGAAACCGCCACCGCTGCGGCGCGGGCCGCTATTGCTGCGCGGACGATCCGATGAAGGGCCGGTGCGCAGTTTGTACTTGGGCTCCAGTCCTTCGATGGTGTGCATCTTGATGCTTTGCTCGGTATAGCGTTCGATGCGCTTCAACAATTGCACATCGCGATTCGAGGCGAACGAGATCGCGATACCGGACTTACCCGCGCGACCGGTACGTCCGATGCGGTGCACGTAGTCTTCGGCAAACTTGGGCAGGTCGAAGTTGATCACGTGCGAGATGCCGCGCACGTCGAGACCGCGTGCCGCCACGTCGGTGGCGACCAGGACGCGTACTTTACCGTTGCGCATGTTGAGCAGCGTGCGGTTGCGTTCGCGCTGGTTCATGTCGCCGTGCAATGCCGCGACTGACAGGCCTTGTGCGGACAATCTGTCGGCCAGAGAATCCGCATCGCGTTTGGTGGCGGTGAATACCAGCGCCTGATTCATGTCCACGTCGGTCAGCAGATGGCTGAGCATCTTGTTCTTGTGCGCCACGTCATCGGCGAACATCATGCGTTGCTCGATGTTTTCGTGCTTGTCCTTCGCCGCAGAAACCGAAATACGCTTCGGTTCCTTGAGCAGACGCGAGGCCAGATTGCCGACCACGCCATCCAGCGTCGCCGAGAACAACAGCGTCTGGCGCGTCTTGGGTGTGGCCTGCGCGATGCGTTCCACATCATCGACGAAACCCATGTCCAGCATGCGATCCGCTTCGTCGAGGATCAGCACTTCCAGACGCGAAAAATCGATGCGGCCGCGTTCCAGGTGGTCGATCAGACGACCCGGCGTGGCGACCAGGATATCCACATGCCCGGACAGCATTCGGTTCTGCACCGGGTAGGGCATGCCGCCCAGGATGCTGATGATCTTGAAGCGCATGTTCTTGCCGTACTTGGTCGCGGCATCGCATACCTGTTGAGCCAGTTCGCGGGTCGGGGTCAATACCAGAACGCGCGGGCCTTTGCCGGGCAGCGCGGAAGGCGTGGTCAGCCGGTTCAGCGTAGGCAGAATGAACGCGGCGGTTTTGCCGCTGCCGGTCTGCGATGAGGCCATCAGGTCGTTGCCGGCCATGATCACGGGAATGGCCTGGGCCTGGATAGGCGTTGGCTCGGTGTAACCGGTGTCGGCGATCGCCTTGAGTATGGCAGCGTTTAAATTCAAATTTTCAAATGACATCTTGTTTCCTTATTTTTATAATCAAAGGGAATCCATCTCGTTATGCAAGACGCAAGTCAACACCCGGTTTAAGACAACCGAATGCCGAATCGAATCCAGCCTAACGAACTTGTAAAGTTCCCTAACGTGAGCGCAGGAGGTAATCAGCCCGTTGGTCGGGGAGGAGGTCAGCCGGCGCATAAAACATCGTTGCTAACCGGAAAACCCGAAAGAATCTTGTAGGGTCTATTAGACAGGCGCGTTTTGCATGCGCGCGAGAGATTAGGTCAGATAACGATGAACCAATGCCGCAACAGCAACGGCAAGGCGCGCATTATACTGATAGAAAAAATAAAAGCCAGCGAAAGTTTAGGCAGCCCGTCCTCGAGGCTGCCTCGAAAAATTCAGAGTTCGCCCAAATGCAAGGCGTTGAAGAAATTTCGCAGCGCGGCATATTGGCCATATGTAAGCAAGAAATTTCTTCCGCAACGTAGCAGTTGGATGAAATCTGGGTTTTTAGAGGTGGCCTTGTGCTAGAATGCGCGCCCTTTTAATAAGCCAGGCTGCATCCATGTCCCGCGAACTCCGCAATATCGCCATCATCGCCCACGTTGACCACGGCAAGACCACTCTGGTGGACAAACTGCTCAGTCAGGCCGGTTCTTTTGCTTCCTACAAACATATCGCCGAGCGCGTGATGGATAGCAACGATCTGGAAAGGGAGCGCGGAATCACCATTCTGGCGAAGAACTGCGCGGTGGATTACAAAGGCGTGCATATAAATATCGTGGACACGCCAGGCCACGCCGACTTCGGCGGCGAAGTGGAGCGTGTGCTGGGCATGGTGGACGGTGTGTTGCTGCTGGTGGATGCGGTGGAAGGTCCGATGCCGCAAACCCGTTTCGTCACCAAGAAGGCGCTGGCATTGGGTTTGCGTCCCATCGTGGTGATCAACAAGGTGGATCGCGACGGTGCCCGCTCCGATTGGGTGATCAACAAGACTTTCGATTTGTTCGACAAGCTCGGAGCGACCGAGGAGCAGCTCGATTTCCCGGTGGTGTATGCCTCGGCATTGAACGGCTATGCCACGCTGAAGCTGGACAAGCCCAGCACGGACATGGGCCCGTTGTTCGAATCGGTGCTCAAGAACGTCCCGGCTCCGGATACCGATGTGGACGCGCCGCTGCAATTGCAGATCTCCGCGCTGGATTACTCGAGTTTCGTCGGCCGCATCGGCGTGGGCCGTGTGCGCCGCGGGCGCGTCAAACCCGGCCAAGAAGTGATGGTGATGAGCGGGGATAAACCGCCGAAGCGCGCACGCATCAACCAGGTGCTGGGTTTTCGTGGCATCGATCGCGTACCGCTGGATGAGGCGCTGGCGGGCGACATCGTGCTGATCAACGGTATCGACGACATCGGCATCGGCGTGACACTGGCCGATGTGAACAATCCCGAAGCCCTGCCGATGCCGAAGGTTGATGAACCGACGCTGACCATGAATCTGATGGTTAATACATCGCCTTTGGCTGGTCAGGAAGGCAAGTTCGTCACCAGCCGCCAGATACGCGACCGTCTGAACAAGGAGTTGCTGGTGAACGTGGCGTTGCGCGTCGAAGACACCAATGAGACCGACGTGTTCCTGCTGGCCGGCCGCGGCGAACTGCACCTGACCATCCTGCTGGAAAACATGCGCCGCGAAGGTTTCGAGATGGGTGTCGGAAAACCCCGTGTCGTATATCGCGATATCAACGGCGAGAAGTGCGAGCCATTCGAAGTGCTGACTGTGGACGTGGAAGATACCAATCAGGGCGCGGTGATGGAAGAGCTGGGGCGCCGGCGCGGCGACCTGCAGGACATGCAGCCGGACGGTCATGGCCGGGTGCGTCTGGAATACCGCATTCCGGCGCGCGGTCTGATCGGCTTTCAATCCGAATTCATGACCATGACACGCGGCACCGGCATCATGGCGCACGTGTTCGACGATTACGCAGCGGTCAAAGCCGAGATGCCAGGCCGCCGCAATGGTGTGCTGATCTCCGCGGAAAACGGCGAGGCTGTGGCTTACGCATTGTGGAAACTGGAAGATCGCGGACGCATGTTCGTGTCTCCCGGCGACAAGTTGTACGAAGGCATGATCATCGGCATCCATAGCCGCGACAACGACCTGGTGGTCAACCCGATCAAGGGCAAGCAACTGACCAACGTGCGGGCTTCCGGCACCGACGAAGCGGTGCGCCTGACGCCGCCGGTACGCCTGACGCTGGAATCTGCGGTCGAATTCATCGACGATGATGAGATCGTTGAAATCACACCGCTCTCCGTCCGCATGCGTAAACGTTATTTGACGGAAATCGAACGCAAGCGCGCGTCTCGATCTTAACTATTTGTAAACTTAAAGTGCTGTAAAAAGGGTGCTCAGGCACCCTTTTTATTTGGGCTGGCGGATTGGTTTATACTGGCATCAAGTCCTAAGGCAAACAATACTCATGGAACCACCAACCTACATCACCACTTCTCTTTTGGTTGTTTTTTTATTCGTCGGCTTGCTTGTTGGCGCGGCAGCGATTTGGTTGGTTCTGCGTGAACGCATTTCATCTGCCGTGGAGAAGGCAAAAGGAGAAAGTCAAGTCGAAATTGCCCGTCTTAATGAGCGGCTGATCGCAACACAGAGTGTTATCAATCGCCTGTCTAATGAAAATATAAATCTTGTAACGCTGCGCGATCAAATTACTGCAGAACTACAGGTTCAAAACACAAAAGTTGCTGAACTGACAACCACTCTGGAATCAGAACGCTCCAGAACCGTGGAGAAATTGCAGTTGCTTAAAAATGAATTTCAAACCTTAGCGAACGATATTCTGGAAGAAAAGTCCACGCGTTTTACCCAACAGAACCAAATTAACCTCAATCAGTTGCTTGAGCCCCTCAAAGTTAAGATATCTGAATTCCAAGGTAAGGTTCAGGAGGTCTATGTCCAAGAGGGCAAAGATCGCTCTGCGCTGGCAGAGCAAGTCAAACAACTGATGGCCCTCAACAATCAGTTGTCGAAAGACGCCCACAACCTCACCAGTGCGCTCAAAGGCCAGGCCAAGACGCAGGGAAATTGGGGCGAGTTCATACTGGAACGTGTGCTGGAGACTTCCGGCCTGCGCCGGGGCCATGAATACGATGTGCAGGAAAGCCATACTCGCGCGGACGGTACACGGGCGCAACCGGATGTGGTGGTGCACCTGCCTGAAGACAGGCATCTGATTGTCGATGCCAAAGTTTCGTTGAAAGGATATGAGGAATACGCCAACGCAGAAACCGATCATCAGCGCGATGCAGCGATGAAGCGCCATATGGACTCGGTGCGCGGCCACATTAAAGAGTTGTCGGAAAAAAACTACCAGCAGCTTTATGGCCTGAAGTCGCTTGATTTCGTGCTGATGTTCGTCCCGGTAGAACCCGCTTTCATGCTGGCCATCGCTCATGACAGCGATTTGTGGCAGGACGCATGGAAGAAAAACGTGTTGCTGGTCAGCCCCAGCACCCTGTTATTCGTGCTTCGCACTGTGGCTCATCTCTGGCGGCAAGAGCAGCAGAATCGCAATGCGCAGGAGATTGCCAATCGTGGAGCGGAATTGTACGACAAACTGTCCGGTTTCGTGGAAGACCTGGACAACCTGGGCGCCAAGCTGCATCAGGCTCAGAAAGCCTACGATGGGGCTTACAGCAAATTCACCGGCGGTCGTGGCAACGTGATTCGTCAGGCAGAAATGCTGAAAGAATTGGGTGTAAAACCCGTCAAACACCTGCCACAAAACCTGATCGACTCGGCAATGGATGATCCACTCGCTGGCAATGTCCGCAAAGCCGATGAGAAAAATGGGTGAGAACGGATTACAGTTCGCCGACTTGGCAGTTATTTCGTCCGCATGGAAAAGTTGAAATGCCGGCATATTCAACTGCTGGCACATACCAGCACAAGCTGCAATAGTGTAATTTTTTTTAACAAATGGTTCCCAAAGTAGAATATTCAGGCAAAATCCAAGCGTTAGAAGTCAAAAGTATCCCGGAAATAATTGATGCAGCAAAATTTATTTGATTGCCACTTCAAGAATGCAGGCATGATGAAATGCACAAGGCGCCCTCTGTTGGCAGTTGCGCAGTCTGTCATTTCTGTGGCATTCATACTTGGCACCGCCAGCTTGGCCGAGGCTGAGCCTGTTGCATCCCGGGATACCATCAACCAGCCGGCGAATCTGGGTTCAGCCAACGAGGCGCTGACAGAAACCAATGAAACACTGAGTACCGGCGGTACCCTGAGTATCCGTGACACGGACAGTCCGGAAACCTTTGTGGCAAGGAGAAACGCCAAGGGTAAATACGGCACCTTCAATATTGATAAAGCAGGTGTCTGGACCTACGTCACGAACGGCGCCCTGGACAAGATCGGCGAAGGTCAGAGTGTCAGTGACAGTTTTCCTGTATCGAGTTCCGACGGCACCAAGACCGAAGTACAGATCACCATCAACGGCACAAACGATCCAGCTGTTCTTGGCGCTCCCAACGTCACTTTAAAGGAAAAAAATGAACCGCTCAAAGCGTCCGGGAAATTGACCATCCGCGACATGGACAGTCCTGAGACATTCGTTGAACAAAGCAATGTAAAGGGCAAGAACGGTACCTTCAGCATTGACTCCGGGGGAGCGTGGACCTATGACGCGAACAGCGCCTTTGACGAACTCAATGAGGGCCAGAGCGTCAGTGACAGTTTCCCCGTATCGAGTACCGACGGCACCAAGACTACAGTTCAGGTCACTATCAATGGCACCAATGACCCGGCAGTACTGGATTCTCCCGGCGCCTCTTTGCAAGAAACGAATGAACCGCTCAAGGCATCCGGCAAGGTCAGCATCCGTGACGTGGACAGCCCTGAGACCTTCGTTGAACAAAATAATATCAATGGCAAGACCGGCACCTTCAGTATTGATTCCGGGGGCGCTTGGACTTATGTTGCGAACAGTGCCTTGGACGAACTCAGTGAGGGTAAGAGCATCAGCGACAATTTTACCGTTTCGAGTGCGGACGGTACCAAGACATCTGTAAAGGTTGCTATCAGCGGCACTAATGATGCAGCTATTCTGAGTTCAGCGGCGGTAACCCTTGATGAAACCAACACCCCTCTGAGTGCAACAGGCACGTTGACGATTAGTGATGTGGACAGTCCGCAGACTTTTGCAGCAAAGAAAAAAATCGCGGGTCTCTATGGCTCATTGAGTATCGATAGCAATGGCCGATGGAAATATGTTACGAACAGTGCCTTGGATGAACTCAAAGAGGGCCAGGCCGTAACTGACAGCTTCACTGTCACCAGCTCCGACGGAACCAATACCACGGTCCAAGTCACCATCAATGGCACTAACGATCCGGCCGTTCTGGGCTCGCCCAGGGTCCCGTTGAAAGAAACGAACGAACCGCTCAAAGCGTCAGGAAAGGTGAGCATCCGTGATGTGGACAGTCCGGAGACCTTTGTGGCGCAGAGCAATGTCAAGGGCAAGAATGGCACATTCAGCATCGACTCCGGGGGTGCATGGACCTATGTCGCGAACAGCGCGTTTGCCGAACTCAACGCCGGTCAGAGTGTCAGCGATACTTTCACTGTCTCCAGTGCCGACGGCACCCAAACAACGGTTAAGTCCACTATCAACGGTACTAACAATCCGGCCGTTCTGGGTCCGGCAGCGGTTGTTCTCGAAGAAACCGACGAACCGCTGAAGCCAACCGGCAAGCTCAGTATCCAGGACGTGGACAGCCCTGAGACTTTCGCGGCACAGAGCAACGTCAAGGGCAAGAACGGCACCTTCAGTATCGACAGTGCCGGAGCCTGGACCTATATTGCCAACTCCGCCTTTGACAAACTTAACGTCGGCCAGAGCGTCAGTGACAGTTTTCCTGTATCGAGTGCCGACGGCACAAAAACCAAAGTTCAAGTCACCATCAACGGCACCAATGATGCCGCGATACTGAGTTCGGCAACAATTGCCCTGGATGAAACCAACAGTCCATTAAAAACCTCTGGCACGTTGAGCATTCGCGACGTGGACAGTCCCGAGAAATTCGTGGCACAGAGCAACATCAAGGGAGCCAACGGCACCTTCAGCATCGATACCTCAGGACATTGGACCTATGTTGCGAACAGTGGATTTGACGAACTCAACGTCGGACAAAGTGTCAGTGACAGTTTTGCTGTATCGAGTGATGACGGCACCAAAACTACGGTGCAAGTAACCATAAACGGTACCAACGATGCGGCGGTTCTCGGCATAGGCTATGAAGTATTGACGGAAACGAACGAGACGCTAAGAACAGGCGGCACGCTGAGTATCCGCGATGTGGACAATCCCGCCACCTTTGTCGCGCAGGACAATGTAAAGG
>JBARHM010000375.1:0-5332 GCA_049799235.1 Gallionella sp. | reverse complement strand
ATGTGAGTTTTCAAACCTATACCACTGGTATGGATAATCATACCCGAATTCACTACCATGCAAGCAAAGAAGATGCACCGGACACCAGGCAATATTGTCGGGCGCCCCTTCATAAATCCGCCTAATGACGCTAGAATCCGCATTCCTAATCTGACCCTCCCAAGGAATCCCATTATGTCGATGTCCGACCGTGACGGCTTTATCTGGTATGACGGCAAGCTCGTACCGTGGCGCGAAGCCACCACTCACGTGCTGACGCACACCCTGCATTACGGCATGGGCGTATTTGAGGGTTTGCGGGCTTACCGGGCAGCCAAAGGCACGGCGATCTTTCGGTTGAGGGAACACACCGAACGGCTGTTCAATTCCGCACACATCTTCCAGATGAAGATGCCATACGACAAGAAAGCCATAAACTCTGCCCAGTTGGAGGTGATTCGGGCAAACAAGCTCGAATCATGCTACATCCGCCCGATCTGCTTTTATGGCTCGGAAGCGATGGGCATCTCCGCCAAGTCGCTATCAACCCACGTCGCGATCGCTGCCTGGCCATGGGGTGCGTATCTGGGTGAGGATGGCATGGAAAAAGGAATCCGCGTCAAGACTTCCAGCTTCACCCGCCATCACGTCAACGTGAACATGTGCCGAGCCAAGTCGGTGACAACTTATACCAATTCGATACTGGCTCACCAGGAAGCGGACAATGACAAATACGACGAGGCATTGTTGCTGGATGTGGATGGCTACGTTGCGGAAGGAGCCGGTGAAAACATCTTCATCGTAAAAAAGGGAAAGCTGTACACTCCCGACCTGACTTCCTGCCTGGAAGGCATCACTCGCGATTCCATCTTCACGCTGGCCAGGGAAATGGATATCGAGATAATCGAAAAGCGCATCACACGCGATGAGGTCTATTGCGCGGATGAGGCATTTTTCACCGGCACTGCCGCCGAGGTGACGCCGATCCGCGAACTCGATCGCCGCATCATCGGCAGCGGCTCACGCGGAGCGGTTACCACCAGGCTGCAACAGTCCTTCTTTGATTGTGTGGCGGGGAAACATCCACTGCATACCGACTGGTTGAGCTACATTTAGAGGAGTTGCTCGTGAGTAAAGACGAAAAACTTTTGTCCATGCACATGCAAGACATTTCTCAGCGTCAAATCGAAGTCACGGCAAGTGATTTGCCGCTGTCTTGTCCCATGCCCAACATGAATCTGTGGAATGCACACCCGAAAGTGATGATTCCGATCGATCATGGCGGCGAAGCACGATGCCCTTATTGCGGTACGCTGTATCGCTTCAAGGGTGAACTCCCACACGCACATCACTGATACCTGCCAAGTGATCCAGCGACCGGACCGGGTGAAAAGCAACACACCAAGCAGATGGTTATCCTGTAACCAGCCGACTGCGGGCTTTACCCCGCCATGGTCGGGAAATTTTCCAAACACGGGTAATCTGTCGGAATGAAGAAAATATTGATCATCGGTCCCAGTTGGGTGGGTGACACCATGCTGATGCAGCCGATGCTGTGGCGACTCAAACAGCTTCACCCGGACTGTCGCATCGATGTATTGGCTCCTTCCTGGACCGAGGCATTGCTGCGCGCCATGCCGGAGGTGTCCGGGGTCATCAACAATCCTTTTCCTCACGGAGAGTTGCGACTCTTGGAACGCTACCGGCTCGGCAAACGTTTGAGTATTGAACAGTACGATCAGGCCATCGTTCTGCCCAATTCGTTCAAGTCTGCACTCGTCCCGTTCTTTGCCGGTATACCGGTACGAACCGGTTTTGTCGGCGAATTCCGCTATAAGCTGCTCAACGATGAACGCAAACTTGACAAGGACGCGATGCCGCTGATGGTCCAGCGATTTGCCCATCTCGCAGAAAATACCGGGGTGAGTATCGTGCGCCCGTTATCCGACCCCAGGCTGGAAATTTCCTCTGCACAGCGCGACACCACATTGAACAAACTTGGTCTGGCACTGGATAAACCGGTCGCAGTATTCTGCCCGGGTGCAGAATTCGGGCCTGCCAAACGATGGCCTGCATCCTATTTTGCCGAGATAGCGCAACGTCTGCATCGGAACGGTTACCAGATATGGCTGATCGGCTCGGCCAATGACAGTGAAGTGGCGGAAAATATCGTCGCGCTGGGCAATTCTGAGGGGCGCAATCTTTGCGGCCGTACCGATCTGCTGGATGCCATCGCGCTGCTTTCCTGTGCACAACTCGTCATCAGCAACGACTCAGGCCTGATGCATCTTGCAGCAGCGCTGAATCGGCCCATGCTTGCACTGTTCGGCTCCAGCAGCCCGAAATTTACCCCGCCATTGTCCGGACAAGCCCATATCCTCAAACTGAACATCAAGTGCAGCCCGTGTTTCAAACGCGAATGTCCACTGGGACATTTCAACTGCATGAGGCAACTCACCCCCAATATGGTGTGGGGGAAATTAACCACGCTGCTGCCAGGCCTCATCGAAACCGATAACGATCATGCTGCAAAACCTGCCCAGAGAAATATTCAAAGCCTATGACATTCGGGGCATCGTCGGCAAGACATTGACACCTGAGGTGGTCGTAGCCATCGGCCATGCGATCGGGTCAGAAGCTGGAGCTCGCGGGCAAAACACGATCGCGATCGGGCGTGACGGCAGATTGTCCGGGCCGGAACTCATCGCCGCACTGGCGCACGGCATCCAAAAAAGCGGAATCAATGTGATCGACGTGGGCTGCGTTCCCACCCCGATGGTATATTTCGCCGCCTATCAATTGCAGACCCACAGTGCGGTGATGCTCACCGGCAGCCACAACCCGCCCGATTACAACGGCCTGAAGATGGTTCTGGCGGATGAAACACTGTCCGGCGAAACCATACAGGGATTACGCCAGCGCATCGAACAAAACGACCTTGCTCACGGCTCGGGCAGCTACACGCAACAAGATATCAGCAAGGAATACATAGCGCGCATCGCCTCTGACATCAAGCTGGCGCGGCCGATGAAAGTCTCGGTGGATTGCGGCAATGGCGTGGCGGGCGCCTATGTCGCCAAGCTGTACCGCCAGCTCGGGTGTCAAGTGCACGAGATGTATTGCGAGGTGGATGGTCATTTCCCCAACCATCATCCCGACCCTTCGCAGCCGGAGAATCTTCAGGACTTGATCTCCGCGTTACATAGCAACGACAGCGAGCTTGGCTTGGCTTTCGACGGGGACGGCGACCGTCTCGGCGTGGTCACCAAGGATGGCATGATCATATATCCGGACCGCCAGTTGATGCTGTTCGCAGCTGATGTGCTCAGCCGCAATCCAGGCGCGGAGATCATCTTCGACATCAAATCGACCCGCAACCTGTTCGGCTGGATACGCAATCACGGCGGCAAACCCACGTTATGGAAGACTGGGCATTCGCTGGTGAAGGCCAAGATGCGTGAAACCGGCGCCCTGCTCGCCGGCGAGATGAGCGGCCATGTGTTCTTCAAGGAACGCTGGTACGGTTTCGATGACGGGCTTTATGCGGGCGCGCGACTGCTGGAGATCCTGAGCAAGGTCGCCGATCCGAGTGCCGCACTGAACGCATTGCCGGATGCGGTCTGCACGCCGGAACTTCACATACACACCGCCGAAGGAGAGAACCATGCGCTGCTGGCGCGACTGCAAAAATCCGCGAAATTTACCGGCGCCAAAGAAATCATCACGCTGGATGGATTGCGCGTCGAATACAGCGACGGATTCGGGCTGGCGCGCGCCAGCAACACCACACCTGTGATCGTGCTGCGTTTCGAGGCGGATAGCGAAACCGGATTGAAACGCATACAGGAAGATTTCCGCAGGATGTTCCGGCAGGCAGCACCGCACCTGAAGCTGCCGTTTTGAACCGCCTTTTTTGGAGTGCGGCGACACGTCGCCGCCTTTATAAAACGCGACACATCACATCGATCAAAGCGCGGTCGTGCCCGCGCACTCCAAACTAAAGCTTGCCCTTCACCCAACCTGGAACCGAAGACAGAGCTTTAGATAAGTTCGCAGGATTGGTCCCTCCCGCTTGCGCCATGTCCGGGCGTCCCCCGCCCTTGCCGCCGACCTGCTGCGCGACGAAGTTCACCAGTTCGCCAGCCTTCACTTTAGATATTGCATCCGCCGTCACACCAGCAATCAGGCTCACCTTGCCGTCGCTTACCGAAGCCAGCACGATGGCGGCGGATTTGAGCTTGTCCTTCAGCTTGTCCAGTGTCTCGCGCAACACCGCTGCATCCGCACCGTCGAGTTTGGCTGCCAGCACTTTCACGCCGTTGATGTCCTGAGCCTGCGCCAGTAATTCGTCGCCCTGAGCAGATGCGAGTTTGGATTTCAGCACCGACAGCTCTTTTTCCAGAAGACGCAAGCGGCTTTGAGTTGACTCAAATTTCTGAGTCAGAATTTCTAAAGTAGCACTCTCAAAACCCCAGTGCTGAGAAACTATATTGAAGTCATGCGCCAATTTTTGAACATAATCTAAAGCATTTTCGCCGGTCACCGCTTCCACACGCCGAATTCCAGCCGCCACGCCGCTCTCGGCGACGATCTTGAACAAGCCGATGTCGCCGGTGCGCTTCACATGCGTGCCGCCGCACAATTCCAGCGACGAGCCGATGTCCAGCACGCGCACCTCGTCGCCGTACTTCTCGCCGAACAGCATCATCGCGCCGGTCTTCTGCGCGTCTTCGATGTTCATCACGCGTGCCTGTGTTTCCGCGTTGGCCAGGATCTCGGCATTGACAATGGCTTCCACCCTGCGGATCTCCGCATCGCTCACCGGCTTGGTATGCACGAAGTCAAAGCGCGTCTTGTCCGGATCGACCTGCGAACCCTTTTGCTGCACATGGCTGCCCAGCACCTCGCGCAACGCCTTGTGCATCAGGTGTGTCGCCGAATGATTGCGCATCGTGCGATAGCGGGCGGCGACATCGACACGGGCATTGACGCTGTTGCCCACGGCCAGTTTGCCGGTCGTCACCACGCCGTGGTGCCCGAACACGCTGGCCTGAATCTTTTGCGTGTCTTCCACCGCGAAGATGCCATGCACGCTGTGCAGTACACCGCGATCACCGACCTGCCCGCCGGACTCGGCGTAGAACGGCGTGTCGTCGAGCACCACCACGCCCTGCTCGCCTTCATTCAGTTGGTTCACCGACACGCCGTCCTTGTATAAAGCCAGCACATTGCCTTTGCTTTCCAGCATCTCGTAGCCGTGAAACGCGGTAGCGGGGCCGTCGTATTCGAGATTTGCCGCCATCCTGAACTTGCCGGCTGCGCGCGCCTGTTCTTTCTGGCGTGCCATTGCAAC
>JBARHM010000374.1:0-2895 GCA_049799235.1 Gallionella sp. | reverse complement strand
TCGAGGGCGATGTCGGTCATCACACCGAGTTCCGGAAAATTCTTCTTCAGCGCAGCCACCACGCGTGGCACGAGGCCTTTCGAATTATACGCTTCACGCGCATCCAGACTCTTTAGCGGCGCATCAAGGATGAATTCAAAGCTCCCACCTTCGTGTACCAGGTCAGCGGTGAATATGCGATGCTCAAAGCAGCCGCGCAAAATGGATGGTTGAATGAAGAAGCATGTGTATTGGAAGCATTGCTGTCATTCAAGCGTGCAGGTGCAGACGGTATCCTGACTTACTTCGCATTGGAAGCCGCACGCTGGATTAAATCAGGCTGCTAACAAAGCTTCTACAGCGGCAATATCTCCATGCGTTTCCGGGTGTCGGCTGCCGCTGAAACGGGCGTTTTCGGGCAGGACGATAATGTGTGTCTGAGTGCCGGATTCGCCGGACAGCGTGTAGCTCGGAACCGTTTCCTCATGTCCGCCAATACGTACCACCCATTCCCCATCTTCGAATGCGAGCTTGTTCTTGAGCAGGAACAACAGCACTGCCTTTTCATCATCATTGAACAACATCAGGTTGATGTCCGATAGTTCACCCGCGGTTCCATCCAATACAGAACCGGTCAGATAGGGATGGAATTCTGCCAGCAATCGCATCTTGGATAGCGCCTCTTCGCGAAGTTCTCTCAATATGCCAGGGTGACTTTTGCTTTGAAACAGACTGCGAAAGCTTTGCAGCGCTACGTTGATTTCCTCGTTGCTCGGCAGGTGATGTGTGTCACTTGCACCCAATTGCTTGGCGGCTTTGCGTTTGGCGTGGGCGTGATCGGTGATGCCACCTTCCGCCATCAATTTGGCGGCCTGGTGCGCCAGTTGCTCGCGCATCAAATCACGTTTCAATGTGTGTTCTTTGGTCATGTGGCGAGTCAGAGCAACTGATCCTTGACAGTGTCGGCCGGTTTAATTTCTTCACTTGGTGCTGGTATCGTATGTTCGGGCGGAACGTCTTCCTGGTAAAAATATTCGACCCGAGGACTGCTATCGTCACGAAATCCTTCTTCATTGATGTGCACGGCAACCATGTTATCCGGCATGGTGTAAACAGCTTCCGGTACATCCTTGAGCGTCTTCCCCATGTAATCCATCCAGATCGGCAAGGCCGCACCTCCGCCGGTTTCCCTGTCGCCCAAACTGCGAGGCTGATCATAGCCCATCCAGGCGATGCCGACCACGGTAGGATGGAAGCCGCAAAACCAGGCATCTATCGAGTCATTGGTGGTTCCGGTTTTGCCCGCCAAATCCTGACGACCTAGCTGCATGGCGCGAATTCCTGTGCCATGCTTCACCACGTCTTGCAGCATGCTGACCATAGTATAGGCATTACGCACATCGATGACTTGTTTTGCTGAAATACCGGCTGCTTCAGGGGAGGCTTTGCTTAGTACATTGCCTTGCGCATCTTCGATACGCTGGATGAAATATGGGGTGACAAGAAAACCACCATTGGCAAAAACAGAATAACCAGCCAACATTTGCATTGGTGTAACAGAGCCTGCCCCCAGAGCCATAGTCAGATAGGCTGGATATTTGGTAGTATCAAAGCCGAATTGGGAGATGTAGTCCTTGGCATATTGTGGAGTGATCGACTGCAGGATACGGATCGAAATCAGATTCTTGGATTTGATCAATCCCTGGCGCATAGGCATCGGACCATCGAATGTTGCATCGTAGTTTTTCGGTTCCCAAGGTTCATTTCCGGTCTGCTGGGCATCGAAGATCAACGGGGCGTCATTGATAACGGTGGCGGGAGTGAAGCCCTTTTCCAGCGCGGCGGAATATATGAAAGGCTTAAAGCTGGATCCCGGCTGGCGCCAAGCCTGTGTTATGTGATTGAACTGGTTGTTGTTGAAGTCGAAGCCGGCGACAAGCGAGTAGATGGCACCATCGCGTGGACTTCCCGAAACAAATGCCGCTTCGACTTGTGGAAGCTGGCTTATTTGCCAAACACCCATTTCATCTTTTTGCACTCTTATCAACGAACCGACGTTGATGCGCTGGTTCAGGGCGACCTTTTTGCTCAAGGCCTGTTGCACGAAGCTCAGAGGATCGCCGGTGATTTCAACAATTTCGCCGCCCCTGCAATATGCCCGAATCAGCTTGGGCGATGCTTCCAGTACTACGGCAGGGATTAAATCGTCTCCGTCAGTAACATCCAACAGAGCTTCTTCCAGTTGTTCTGCGCTGTAACTGGCGCTGGAGCTGCCGGAAGGTAAATCGATAAAGCCTTCAGGGCCACGGTAGCCATGGCGACGATCATAGTCGAGCACTCCTTTGCGTACTGCCTGATATGCCGCGAGTTGGTCCTTTTTGCGGATGGTGGTATAGACCCTTAAACCTTGGGTGTAAGTACTCTCCTGATATTTTTCGTAAACAGCCTGACGAACCATTTCAGCGAGGTAATCTGATTTGATCCCATACTCCTGACTCCCCCGCATTACAACGAGGGGCTGTTGTTGAGCGATTTGGAACTGCTCATCATCAATGAAATGCAACTCGTACATCCGGCGCAGAACGTAAAGTTGACGAACTTTGGCACGTGGCAAGTTGACCACTGGATTGTACAGAGAGGGAGCCTTGGGCAAGCCTGCCAACACGGCAGCTTCGGCAACTGTGATCTGATTTAGTGGTTTCCCGAAGTAAACCTGGGCCGCAGATGCAAAACCGTATGCACGTTGACCCAAAAAAATCTGGTTGATGTAAAGTTGCAGAATCTCGTCTTTGGTCAGGCTATGCTCGATTTTGAAAGTGAGCAGCACCTCATTGAACTTGCGTGAGATGGTCTTCTCTCTGGTAAGAAAAAAGTTGCGCGCGACCTGCATTGTGATGGTGCTGGCTCCCTGTTTCA
>JBARHM010000373.1:0-3493 GCA_049799235.1 Gallionella sp. | reverse complement strand
GCATCGAGGCGCGCCGCCTGGCGCTGGACGAGGACAACGATGAGGATGATCCAACCCTGGAAGAGTGCGCCAAACGTATCCTTCGCTTGGGCTGTGAATATGTGTTGATCACAGGCACTCACGAACAGACACCAAAGGTGATCAACACCCTGTACGCAGATCGTGGTGTGCTGCGCAGCGACAGTTGGGAGCGCTTGCCGGGGATATATCACGGTTCGGGCTGTACATTGTCAGCAGCGATTGCGTCCTTGCTGGCGCAGAACGTGGACATGCTGGAGGCGGTAAAGGAGGCGCAGGAATATACCTGGCAAACTTTGCGCTCGGGTTTTCGCCCCGGAATGGGACAGCACATTCCGGACCGGTTGTTTTGGGCACGCGGTGAAGAGGATGAACCTCAAGCGGAACGACCGAATTAGCGGCCTGTACGCGATCACCCCCGACGAGCAGGATACGGCGGAACTGTTGCGCAAAGTGAGACTGGCTTTGCTGGGCGGTGCGCGGGTGCTGCAATACCGCAACAAGGTCGCCGATCAGGCGGCGCGCATGGAACAGGCCAGAGCATTGCGTGAATTGACAAACCAATTCAATGTTCCGCTGATCATCAACGATGATATCAGGATGGCAAAGGAAATTGACGCGGACGGCGTGCATCTGGGCGGCTCCGATGAAAGCCTAACTGCCGGGCGTGCGGTGCTTGGCAGTGGCAAACTCATCGGCATGTCTTGCTATAATCGCCTGGCGTTGGCGCACGAAGCAGAGAGACAGGGCGCGGATTATGTGGCTTTCGGCAGCTTTTTTGTCTCCATGGTGAAGCCGGATGCGGTAGCAGCCCTGCCTGATCTGTTGCGGCAGGCACAGCGCGAAATTGCTGTGCCCCTGGTGGCGATAGGCGGCATCACCATGCTCAATGGACCACAGTTGCTCGAGGCTGGCGCTGATGCGCTGGCAGTAATTTCAGCGTTGTTCGGTGCAAAAGATATTCAGGGTACAGCGCGCCAATTTGCAAATTTGAATTTTTCTTAACATTTTTTCGACAGCAAGATATTAAATCAGGAAGACACGACATGACTTCGCACAATCAGCAACTATTCGATGCTTCACAAAAAGTTATCCCGGGCGGGGTTAATTCGCCAGTGCGCGCGTTCCGTTCTGTCGGCGGTACGCCGCTGTTTTTCCGGCGCGGCCAGGGAGCCTACGTGTGGGACGCAGATGGCAAGCAATACACAGATTATGTCGGCTCATGGGGACCGATGATCGTAGGGCATTGTCATCCTGAAGTGGTCAGGGCAGTACAGGATGCGGCGGCGCAAGGACTGGGTTTCGGCGCCCCTACGGCGGCTGAACTGGAAATGGCCGAGTTGCTGTGCAAACTGTTGCCCAGCCTGGAAATGGTGCGCCTGGTTAGTTCCGGCACCGAGGCCACGATGTCTGCGATACGTCTGGCGCGTGGTTATACTGGACGCAGTCGCATCATCAAATTCGAAGGTTGTTATCATGGACATTCGGACGGTTTGCTGGTGAAAGCCGGTTCCGGTGCGCTGACCTTCGGTCAGCCGAGTTCATCAGGCGTGCCTCCCGAGATCGCCGCCCTCACCACAGTTCTTGATTACAACGATGCGGCCGGTCTGGAACGTGCCTTCGCAGAGATGGGCAAGGAAATCGCGGCAGTGATCGTCGAGCCGGTGGCCGGCAATATGAATCTTGTCATTCCAAAGCAGGAATTCCTTCAAGCCTTGCGCAAGTTGTGCACCCAATACGGTGCGGTGTTGATCCTGGATGAAGTAATGACCGGCTTCCGCGTCAGCCTCCAAGGCGCGCAAGGTCATTTCGGGATCAAGCCGGACTTGGTGACGCTGGGCAAGGTGATGGGTGGCGGTTTGCCTGCCGCGGCCTTTGGGGGTCGACGCGACATCATGCAGTGTCTGGCTCCGCTTGGTGCGGTGTACCAGGCTGGTACACTGTCCGGTAATCCTGTAGCTGTGGCGGCCGGGCTGGCCACCCTGAAGCTGGTTCAGACTACCGGATTCTATGAGCGCTTGACCAAGCTTGCCAAGCAGTTGACCGAAGGGTTGTCAGCAAGTGCCAAAAAACACGGCATCTCGTTCTGTGCGCAGTCAGTTGGCGGCATGTTCGGGCTGTATTTCAGCAAGGCGTTGCCAAGCAGCTATGCCGAGGTGATGGCATGCGACAAGGAAGCATTCAATCGTTTTTTCCACGCCATGCTGAAAATGGGCGTCTATCTGGCACCGTCAGCGTTCGAGGCGGGTTTCGTTTCCGCTGCTCATACCGAGGCGGACATAACTGCGACCGTCACGGCGGCGGACAGGATTTTTGCAACCTGGAAGTAATGTCGCTGTTTTCACAGGCGGCCTTCTATACCACCGTCAATCACCTGAAGGATTTGCCGCTGCATGGCGGCAAAGAGGTGGCGTTCGTCGGACGTTCCAATGCAGGCAAGTCGAGCGCGATCAATACACTTGCCAACCATACTCGGCTGGCTTATACCAGCAAAACGCCGGGCCGTACCCAGCACCTGAACTATTTTTCGCTGGGCAACAAAGATTTTTTGGTTGATCTGCCGGGTTATGGCTACGCCAAAGTGCCCCCGGAAAGCAAGCGTCATTGGGAGGGTTTGCTCAGCGAGTATTTGCAGACCCGTGAAGAATTGTGCGGCTTGGTGGTAATCATGGATTCCCGACATCCGTTGACTGAGTTGGACGAAAGTTTGCTGGACTGGTTTGCGCCAACCGGGAAACCGGTGCATATCCTGCTCACCAAATCAGATAAACTAAGCAGGCAACAAGCCACAATCACCCTGAATCGAGTAAAATCCTATCTCGCGGAACATTTTCCGCAGTATTCCGTGCAACTATTTTCCAGCCTGAAGAAACTGGGCATGGAACAGGCGGAGGGGGTTATAGCAGGGTGGCTGAAAAGGCAGTAAGCAAAAAAATGCCCCCAGCCAAAAGGGGAAGGCCAGGGGCAAAGTCTTAACAGAGTTAAGACACACGCTCAGGGAGGAGAAACGTGGAATGACTCGCATCATTCAATGAATCAGATAAGCAATTTCTAACATAGTTCCAAAAACAAGTGAATTTTTAGGGAAAAACATGCAGACACTAGGACAATACCCAAATATCAGAATGCGTCGGATGCGCCATGACGCCTTTTCACGCGACTTGATGCGAGAGCATGTGCTTACACCGTCTGATTTCATCTATCCGGTCTTTGTGCTTGAAGGTAGCAACAAGGTCGAAGATGTGAAATCCATGCCAGGGGTACAGCGCAAGACTTTGGACCTGTTGTTCAAGGACGCCGAGCAATGCGTCAAGCTGGGTATTCCGGTCATGGCGATTTTCCCGGTGATTGATGCGCCGCTAAAGAGTCTGGATGCGCGTGAAGCGTATAATTCGAAAGGCCTCGTGCCACGCGTGGTGGCTGCGCTGAAGAAGAATTTTCCGGAACTCGGTGTGATGACCGACATCGCCCTCGA
>JBARHM010000372.1:0-1864 GCA_049799235.1 Gallionella sp. | reverse complement strand
CACCGAGGAAGAGACCTGCGCCGTTTGCCGGGACGAGAGACGCGACAGCTCCCGCATCTGCGTCGTGGAAGAGCCGAGCAATATTCTCGTCCTTGAAAAGAGCGGCATCTTCCGGGGTCGTTATCATGCATTAATGGGTGCGATTTCGCCGCTCGACGGGATTGGTCCGGAAGACCTCAAGATCGACGGCCTGATGGAGCGGCTCAAGAGCGGCGCGGTCAAAGAGGTCATCATTGCGACGAACCCCACGGTAAGGGGCGAGACCACGGCCCTCTACCTTTCGAGGTTGATCAAGCCCCTCGGTATCGGCGTCAGCCGCATCGCCTACGGCCTTCCGGTGGGCGGTGACATCGAGTATGCGGACGAGAACACGGTCCTGCGGGCGCTTGAAGGCCGGCGGGAAATGTAAGTCCCGCATAGCGGGACTATTGCAGATTGAAAATTGGGAATTGGAGATTTGTCGTCGCATTCGGCGCGGGCAGTTACAGCCTATGCAATTTTAAATCTTCAATTTCCAATAAGCTAATGAGAAAGCTGGGAGGTTAAGACTATGGCAGAAATGATAGAAATACGATGGCACGGCCGTGGCGGCCAGGGCACCGTGACCGCAGCCAAGGTCCTCGCGGATGCATGCCTATCCGGCGGCCGCAATGTCCAGGCGTTCCCGGAGTACGGTCCTGAGCGGGCCGGTGCGCCGCTTAAAGCGTACAACAGGATCAGCGAGAAGGTCCTCCGGATGCACTGCCCGGTGCTGAACCCGGGCGTGGTGGCCGTGGTGGACGCAACGCTTCTCGACGCGATCAATGTTGCCGAAGGCGCGAAAGACAACGCCATATTCATCATCAACACGAGCAGGGATCCGAAAGAGGTGCGGGCGAAGCTGAAAGCCAAGCCGACCCAGAAGGTCTTCACCGTTGATGCGTCCATGATCGCGGTCGAGACCATAGGCCGGCCCATGCCGAACTCATGCATGCTCGGTGCGGTGAACAGGGCCACGAGCATTGTATCCATGGAGGTACTGCTCGATGATGTGAAGGGAAGCTTTGGAAAGAAGTTTGCGCAGAAGATCATCGATGGAAATCTCGCCGCGGTGAAGCGCGGGTACGAGGAGGTAAAAGAAGGATGAAACAGATGAACTGGAAAGAGCTGCCGCATGCCGGAACGGTATTGAAAGCCGGAAATGCGAATGAATATAAGACCGGCTCGTGGCGTTCGCTCAAGCCGCGCTGGGTCGAGGAGAACTGCATCCAGTGCCTGTTCTGCTGGATCTATTGCCCCGACTCTGCCGTTACGGTGAAGGACGAGAAGATGACGGGCTTCGATTACGACCACTGCAAGGGCTGCGGCGTCTGCGCCATGGAGTGCCCGGGCAAGAAGGGCAACAAGGCCATCGTGATGGAAGAGGAGGGCAAATAACATGGCAATTACGACGACCAAGACCGTGGCGGTTACCGGCAACCAGGCTGTTGCCGAAGCGCTCCGCCAGTTGAACCCCGACGTGATGCCGGCATACCCCATCACCCCGTCAACGGGCATCATGGAATCCTTCACCAAGTTCGTGTCCGACGGCAAGGTGGACACCGAGACGATCCTCGTGGAGAGCGAACACAGCGCCATGAGCGCCTGCATCGGCGCCTCGGCAGCCGGCGGCAGAGTGGCCACGGCCACGAGCTCGCAGGGCATGGCCCTCATGTGGGAGATGCTCCACATTGCTTCGGGCTACCGCCTTCCGATCCTGATGGCGCTGGTCAACCGGGCGCTTTCGGCCCCGCTCAATATTCACGGCGACCATTCCGACGGCATGGGCATGCGCGACTGCAGCTGGATCCAGCTTTTTTGCGAGAACGCCCAGGAAGCTTACGAC
>JBARHM010000371.1:0-3178 GCA_049799235.1 Gallionella sp. | reverse complement strand
ATGCCAGCCCGGCCTGGTTGCGTGCCGGAGAGCAAAGGCGCGGCCAACAATCCGGAATTCCGCGCGGCCGCAAGCTGGTGGTGCAGATGGTCGAGACTTTCCGAGAACATATGCAACCGGCGTTCGTTGCCGAACTCGATGCGTGGAAGCTCGCAGCATTCGCCAACATGCCGATCCCGCCGGTGATGATCTACGGCGACGATGTCACGCATATCCTGACCGAGGAGGGCATCGCGAATCTGCTGTTGTGCGCCAATGCCGACGAGCGCGAACAGGCGATACGCGGCGTCGCGGGCTACACCGAAATGGGACTGGGCCGCGACTTGCACACGGTCGAGAATCTGCGCGACCGAGGCGTGATAAGGCGCGCAGAAGACTTGGGCATCGACAAGCGCGACGCGACGCGCGACCTGTTGGCAGCGCGCTCGATCAAGGATCTGGTGCGCGCATCGGGCGGGCTGTACCAGCCTCCGGTGAGGTTCAGGAACTGGTGAAGTATTGCCTGCATCCGTTCGTGGTGAGGTATCGAACCATAACGGATATATCGAAGCCTGTCCTGAGCTGCGTCGAAGGGCACAAGAATACGAGCACGTTCACCCTTCGATACCTCAGGGCGAACGGTGTAATGGGATATGTGATACTGAGTAGTAATTAATAAAGGCCTGAAAAATATGACCATCGAGAATCTCAAGTATCGTTTTGACGGCGGCAAGCCGACGAAAGGTGTGGCGACCATCGTCGGTGTGCTGGGCTCGGGCAATCTCGAGGTGATGGTCGAACCGGCTGCGCTCGGCGGTGCGTGCGAGATCGAAGTGTCTACTGCAGCGCGTGGTTTCGGCACTATCTGGCAGGCGGTGATGAAAGATTTCTTCGCGCGGCATCGTGCCGGCGACATACGCATTTCGGTAAACGATGCGGGCGCGACGCCGGCCATCGTCAGCCTGCGCCTCGATCAGGCGATCGAGACCTACAAAGGCAAAGGCCCAAAATGATACGCAGCTATTACGAGAGCAGCGCCCGTGCGCGTATCGACGGTCTGCTGGATGCGGGTAGTTTCGATGAATGGCTGCCTGCCGCAGCCAGGGTGACCAGTCCGCATCTGGAGACACTGGAACTGCCTGCCGCGTTTGACGATGGCGTGATCATCGGTCAGGGCAGCATCGCGGGGAAACAGATTTTCATCGCCGCGCAGGAAGGCGGCTTCATGGGCGGGGCGGTGGGCGAGGTGCACGGTGCGAAGATCGTTGGCGTGCTGGAACGCGCGGTGCGCGATCATCCGGCGGCGGTGTTGCTGCTGCTTGAAACCGGCGGGGTGCGATTGCAGGAAGCCAATGCCGGGCTGATCGCCGTGTCGGAAGTGATGCGCGCGATCCTTTCATCGCGCGCGGCAGGCGTGCCGGTGATCGTTGCGATCGGCGGGCAGTACGGTTGCTTTGGCGGCATGGGCATCGCCGCGCGTTGCGCCAGCAAAATCATTATGAGCGAAGAAGGGCGGCTCGGCCTGTCCGGCCCGGAAGTGATCGAGACTGCGCGCGGCGTGGAAGAATACGATTCGCGCGACCGCGCGCTGGTGTGGCGCACTGTCGGCGGCAAGCAGCGCTATCTGCTCGGCGAGTGCGACACCATCGTGCTGGACAGCATAGACGCTTTTCAACAAGCGATCACGGCATGCATCAACAACGGCGACAACTGGACACTCGCCGCGCTGGAACAGGAACATCAACTGCTGGCCGACCGGGTGAAACGGTTTGGCGAGTGCAAGGATGGCCGCGACGTCTGGCTTGAACTGGGCTGGGCTGATCCTGATGCGATTGCGATGCTGGACAACGACGAGTTCGTTGCGGCTGCGCAGGGGCGCAGGGCAAAACAAACTTCAGGGGCCAGTTAACATGGAATGGAAAAAAGTCGTCGATCAAATGTTCCCTGCCGGGCATGATGTGCAGCAGGAAGGTGATCTCTTGATGGGTTATGGCAGCTGCGGAAAGCACACGGTAGCGGTGATCGGCACCACCAATCACACCGAAGTCGGCGTTGAACTCGCGCTCGCGATGGCGGCAGAGGTTCTTGCGGTGATACGCAACGAACCCGGACGACCCATCCTGTTTCTGATCGATACCAGCGGACAGCGCTTGCGCCATCGCGACGAGATGCTCGGCCTGAACGGTTACATGGCGCATCTTGCCAAGTGCGTCGATATGGCGCGCCGGTGGGACCACCCCATTATCAGCCTGGTGTATGAACAGGCGCTCTCCGGCGGGTTCCTCGCCAACGGCATGATGGCGGATGTGTGTGCCTCGCTGCCCGAGGCCGAGATACGCGTGATGGGTCTCCCAGCGATGGCGCGGGTGACGCGCATCAGCGAGGAGAGGCTGACCCAGCTCAGTATCTCCTCGCCGGTGTTCGCGCCGGGTGCAAAAAACTATTTGAAGATGGGCGGCCTAGACGAGTTGTGGGAAGGCGACCTGTCATCCTGTCTGACAAATGCGCTGGAGCATGTCGACGCGACCGATCATCGCCGTTTCCGCGGGATTGAACGCGGCGGGCGCATGCTGGCCGATGTGATCGTAAAGCGTGTCTTGAACAGTGCCTGAGTCAATATCACAATCTTCTTCCAGGCCGGGTCGACCCAGGGTAAATCGACATGGCCTGGAGTGGATACGGCCGGAATGCCGCGCGGCGGTGGCCGCACAGGTCATTGATGACGCGATGCAAACGCAAGTCACTGCATGGCTGGCAGCGGATCGTCCGCTGGTGGTTGCACGCCAGCCATGCGGCGAAGTTCTATCTGACACTATCGCAGTCGGCCTGGCACTGCCGCCCGCACTAGGCAAGCACCGCGTCGCGTTCAACGTGGTCGCGCACGACATTACACGACACACATTACCGTTGCGTCTTGCCGATGCGATAGCCCATGCGCCTGCCAAGTGGCAGCCCGCACTGGCCGAACTGGATACGGCAGCAACCAATATCGATATTGAATTGCGTGTGTTCGGTTCGCTGGCCTGGCAGGCGCTGAGCGGCCTGCCATATTTGACTCCGCAATCGGACATCGACCTGCTCTGGAATTCGCAATCGCACGCGCAGTTGCAGCAAGGCATCGCGCTGCTGGTGCGCTGGGAACAGGCCAGCGGGTTGCGTGCCGACGGTGAGGTGCTGTTCGGCGGAAGCAGTGCCGTGT
>JBARHM010000370.1:0-3339 GCA_049799235.1 Gallionella sp. | reverse complement strand
CGCGAACACCCTTCAAATTCGACCCTGCGGATGATTCACTGTTTGCAGACATCGCCGTCGCTGTGGGAGAAAGTACGTTCATTTTGTTGAATGACCCGCAATTTTCCTGGGCGACGGAGCAATTAATTGCCAGACTCAATCAGTCATTTCGTGAACGCAACCTCGATCCGCAACAATATCTGCTGATGATTCCGTGGCTGTCGCGCGAGAAGTTTTATACCCTCCTCGACCTGTGCGATATCTATCTCGATTGCCCATCGTTCTCCGGTTACACCACGGCCTGGCAGGCCATACATCGCGGATTACCGGTGGTCACGCTGGAGGGCGAGTTCATGCGCCAGCGCCTGGCAGCAGGATTGCTGCGCAAAATCGGGATGACCGATACCATCGGTGCATCCAAAGCCGATTACGTGGCGATCACTGCCCGGTTGGCGGCTGAAATTCGCGACCCGGCACGACGCGATGCCCGGCGTCGAGCACTCAAAGCTGCCGCACACCTAGCGGACAATGATGTCAGCGTGGTGAGGGCGTTTGAGCAGAGCGTGATCGATGCGCTGGCTGAACGGGGGCGGAATTTTATGTTTGACGATGACAAGCAACGCATTTCTTGCTCCTCCAACCCAAGTAACGACTGAGATGAAACCAGGTACTGATCCCGTGTGGAAAATGCTTGATGCCGATCTGCACTTGCAGACACTCGATCCGAATTATGCACCGGTCGGCTTGCTTGAAATGGTTAACCCGGCGCCAAAACACGTGCTGGATCTGGGGTGCTTTTGCGGAGGATCCGGACGCTGGTTGAAACAGCGTTTCCCGGATTGCGAAGTCATCGGCATTGAAATGCTGGATAAGGCCGCAGCAATCGCGGCACAGGCCTATGACCGAGTGATCTCAGGAACATTAGAACAGGTGGATTTTGAAGCAGAAGGATTGATAGCCGGCAGCTTCGACACCATCATCGCGGCAGATGTGCTGGAGCATATCTATAATCCGTGGAAAGCACTGCTCCACCTTAAACCTTTATTGGCGCCGGGAGGATCGATCTACATCAGCCTGCCTAACGTGCGCAATTTGAATGTATTGTCCGCGCTGGCGGCCGGCGAATGGTCTTACCAGGGAGCTGGAATACTCGATATCACACACGTCCGCTTCTTTACGCTGAAACAGGCGAGTGAAATGCTCAGTCAGACCGGTTGGCTCATCCGCGAAGGACGTATGAATCCGGATCCGAACTTGTCCCATATGCTTCAGGGAAAGAATATCAGTGAGATAACGGCGCTCAGCATCGGCAAGTTAAGGCTGGAAAGTCTTGTCCCAATGGATGTAGTGGAACTGATGGCCGTGCAATTTTTTATACGCGCGGAACCCGCGCCAAGCATTGAATAACACACGAATTGAATCATTCGATTTCTCGGGTTCACAGCAATAGAACGCGCTCACTCCTTGCCGAGATCGTTGCATCGGTCTGCTGGGAGGGAAACAGCCACATCGCACCGTCACCCGCCTCGAATATTTTCTTCTACCATTTAAATGTCACCGTCACCCGCAACCCTCTACCTTCTCTCGCCGGCCCTATCTGCAATGATGCGTCATGAACTTCGGCGATCCGTTTGACGATGGACAGTCCCAGGCCGCTGCCGCTGGCCTGCGTGCCCAAGGGACGATAAAAACGCTCCGACACTTTTTCCAGTTCCTGTTGCGGTATGCCCGGACCATCATCACTCACCGACAGGGATACCTTTCCCGCTTCAGAGGCGATTCTTACCTGGACAGTTGTGCCTGATGGAGTATGCTTGATCGAGTTGTCGAGCAGATTGCGCAACAGCACCCGCAACAGTGCCGGATTGCCGCGCATGACAGCCTCATCGTCGGCCAGCAATTCCAATCTCACGCCCTTTTCCAGCGCAACCGGCGCCAGTGACGCGATCACCTCGGCTGCGATATTCCTGAGCGGGCACGTCTCAGTCACGCCACTTTCCAGCGTATCGACCCGGGACAACGTCAGCAATTGCTCTATCAGATGAGTGGCACGGTCACAACCCAATATCGCATTGTCGAGCGCATGCATGCGCTCTTCCTTGCCGGATGCGGCCTGCGCGACCTGTGCCTGAGCCTTGATCACGGCCACTGGAGTGCGCAATTCATGTGCGGCGTCGGCAGTGAAGCGCCGTTCTTTTTGCATGGACGCAGCAATGCGGGCGAACAGGCGGTTGAGCCGCTCGATCAGCGGCATGACTTCGCGCGGTGCGGACGATGCATCCAGTTCGGCCAGGTTTCCCGGTGCGCGCCGCTCCACTTCGCGAGTCAGTGCAACCAGAGGTTTCAGGCCGCGTGCCACCGCCACCCACAGCAGGATGGCCAGCAGCGGCAGCGAGAACAGCAGCGGTTGCAGCAGGTTGACGGCAATGTCCTGCGCCAGTTCTTCGCGCACGTCGGTGCGTTCAGCCACATGGATGAGGTATACGCCGGATTCATCCCAAGTGCTGAATACGCGCCAGCGAATTCCGTCGATGGTACTGTCGCTGAAACCGCGTTCCTTGTCTGCCAGCGGTTGTTGCGGGGCGTTGGCGGAATGCAGACGAAGCTGCTGTCCTTTTTCCCAGATCTGAAAAGCGACGCGGCGGGCATATTTGTGCAGCAGCGGCGCATGTTCGGTTTCCAGTTCGTCGATTTCGTGCGATGCCTGGACCGCCAGCAGTGCAGCGTCCTGTGCCAGGTGGCCATCCAGCAATTCGTCGAATTCCTCGCGCGCATCAAGGTAGGTAAAGGCGGCCGTACCGAGCCAGATCAGCGAGATAACTATGAGTACCAGTGCAAGTAGTCGCTGCTTGAGCGATGCGCGTTGGTGCCACATTTCAGGCTCCCTTGCCGCGCGGCAGCAGGTAGCCGACGCCGCGTATGGTTTCGATCAACTCAGGGTAAAGCTTGCGGCGCAAATGATGGATGTGCACCTCTACCGCATTGCTTTCTATTTCTTCGCCCCAGGCATAGAGCTGTTCTTCAAGCTGGGCGCGCGAAAGCACTTTGCCGGCATTGAGCATCAGGCCGTGCAGTACAGCGAATTCTCTCGACGACAGTTCGACCGGTTTGTCGCGGTAGAGCACGCAGTGGGCAGCAGGATCGAGTTTCACCTCGGCGATCTGCAGCAAGGGTTCGGACTTGCCGCTGGCGCGGCGTATCAGTGCACGCAGGCGTGCCGCCAGCTCGCCCATGTCGAACGGTTTGACCAGGTAGTCGTCTGCACCCGCATCCAGACCCTTGATACGATCTTCGATGGCATCCATGGCGGTCAGGATCAGCACGGGGATACTGGCGTTTTGTGACTGGGCATTTTGTGTC
>JBARHM010000369.1:0-1890 GCA_049799235.1 Gallionella sp. | reverse complement strand
CCCTGGTTCGCTGCGTACCCTATCGTTCCCGCGGAGACATGCCCCGGAGCTGCCATAATGAATATAGCCACGTACAAAACCCTTCCAATAGTACCAGGAAATTCATAGCCCGGTCCTCCCTCATGCGATGAAAAATGCGAACTCAGTTATTCATTATAGCAAATTATCCTGCCGGATATTCGGCGGGCGCAGAGGGAGAGCTCTGCATCTATTTGTGATTCATGTAATGTTCAGGAGTAAAAATTCGGAGGGTTGAAAAACAGTCAAAAAAAGAGGGCTCCGTTTTCGGAGCCCTCATCGCTTATTCCTGTATAGTCTACTGTTGCAGGGTAAAGTTCTGCGTCTTATCAGATAACGAGATGTCTACAAGAGCGGGCTGGGTCGTCAGGTAGCCGGTCGCGGAGGCATCGACACTGTATTGGCCAGCAGCCGCGCTCTGTGAATTTAAAGATATAGGCAGTGATCCTGTGCCATAGTTGCCAAGAAGCGGCGCGACAACGGGCAATGTCAGCGTATATGTGGGACTGGAAATCAAATCGACTGCCTGGACCGCCTGCGACTTCACTGTCACCGTGAGACCCGTTGTAACGGTTTGCATCGATGTAACGGTAGCAGCTACGTCAGTGCTGGGTGGATTCAAGGTCACCGTGCCATTGATGGTTCTGGTCGTCGAGGGCGGCAAGTCGATTGGTTGCACGCTGGTACTGACCGATACAGTGCTGGTGGCGCTCGACACCGGCACACCGGCTATGACCGCGGTGGCATGGCCGTCCGCGGTGATGACGACATCGTAGTTATTGGGCTCAAGACGAGCAAGGAAAAATTTTCCAGTCTGAGGGTTCGGCACCGTTGATCTCATGACTGTGCCATTCACCTGAGCGGAAACCGCCACGTTGCTGCCGGTCAAGGAAGTGGCGACAAAGCCGTCGATGCCGTTCAGCACAAAGGGAATGACCTGGATCACCGGTTTGAGCAGGTAGCTCCCGTTGCCGCGCGTTACGACGGACTTGCATGCATCGAAGTCCAGTAGCAGATCGACGCGTTGCCCGGGGGCGACGTCGAACTCATTTATCAGTTTGATCCCGCTCTGCACCGCGCTTGGTGTATCGAGTGGGATCTCGGTGGTTGGAGTTACATCTGACAGGACAAGCGAGTTGGCGAGCGTCCCGGTGCCATTCGATGCCAGCACCAGACGCAGTTGCGTGTAGTGGCCGGCCGCCAGCGGTGTCTGGCCTAAGTCCTCCAGGGCGCCGTTGGTCAGATCGAGAAGGTTGATTTTCCTCGCCGGGGTAAGGGTTATATCGGTCCAGCCGGCATCGTTTTCTGTGGCAGAGGCGCTTTGGTGGACCCGCACCATGCTGACAGTAACATTCACTGCGTCAAAGCCGCAGGCCGGGGAGTCGGTCAACGAAACGCCCAGCGTGCCCGGTGCCGACGATGAGTTTGAGCTGCCACATCCAGCCATCATAAGTACTGAAATGAGAAGGATTGCCGGGATTGCCGCAAACCATGCCTCATATACTATCCTGAAAAAAGTCGAGCTTTTTCGCATTTGAGTTACCTCCTTGTTCGTTGTGTTTTGCTTGTGTTTGAGGGAGAACATCGCCAGGACGAAAGCATCCCCCATCTCATACTAAAGTATAGCGCTCGTGGCTGAAAAGTCAATATTGGGGAAATAAAGCAGGAACCACTCGTCAGTTTCGGAAGTTTATTTCTAAAACAGCTCACTGCAAGGCGCATTCTTTAAGAATGGACGCACCTGCGTATCATCTCGGAAGTCTGCTTCCCTTAAGTCACTCTCTTGAAATCGAGATATCCCCGATCCACATCCGTGCTCACAAGCTGCACGAGCAGCTTGTGACCGTCGTCCATTCCTTAGACCCATTGGAC
>JBARHM010000368.1:0-5440 GCA_049799235.1 Gallionella sp. | reverse complement strand
ATGCGGGGCCTTCGGCGGCGAGGAATCGTGGCATAGCAATGGCATCGGGGTCATTGGTCGCGTTTCTTGACGCTGATGATGTATGGAAGGTGGACAAAATCGCTGAACAGCTGGCGGTGTTTCATGCAAATCCTGACGTTGGACTGGTGGCGTCGGATATGGCGGAAATCGACACGGGGGGCGGAATTATCAGGCCATCTGTCCTTGCAGCACACGGCTTGTTATCTTTTTTTCAGACATTGAATGGTGCGCCGGTTCCCCAAGCAGTGCGCAGACTGACCGAGAAAAACTTCATTCCCACTGGCACGGTAATTGTGAAAAAGAATTTGTTGGTGGAGCTTGGCGGGTTTCAGCCCGACATTCGCTATGGAGAAGATTTGGAGCTCTGGGCAAGAATCGCGGTCCGAGCCCCAATCGTTTGCGTACCGCGCGTGCACATGCTTAGGCGTCAGCATGGCTCGAATGCCACGCAAGCGACGGCGCCCATGCTGCGCGATTTGGTAAAAGTGATGCAGCACCTCCGAGCCGCATGCGGCGCCGAACTTCGCGCTCAAGGAGCCGTCCCGGATGTATTCGTGGCGCGCGCTTTGTTTGATCTTGGCTATTGGCATTTTACAGCCAATGAATTTGATGCAGCCCGAATCGCATTCGACCAAAGCCTGTCTGAAAAACCTTCGCTCAGAACTGCGATGTACGCAGCTGCGAGTCGGCTGCCTGCGTCGCTGGTACGCAAAGCAAGGAAGGCGAAACAGTTTTTGGAAAACTAATTCATTCTTTGCAAACAAACAAGAAAATTCGTGTTCTCTACGTTGAAAACGGCATCGGCTACGGTGGTGCCATTATTTGTCTGCGGCATCTGGTTAGAAATCTGGACCGCGACAAGTTCGAACCCATGGTCATCACCGGGCTCACCGGCCCGCAATATCAGGAGATAGCGACGGAAGCAATTTGGAAGCATATTCCTGACCGGCGTTTGGATGTGGTATCCATGAAGCGCAGGCTGCATGCGGTGCGATGGCCGGATGCATTGCCTGGCCTGCGCTGGCTGACGAGCCAGTTTCTTGCCCGGCTGGATGATGCAGCCAATTTTTTTCCGGCTTTTGTCCAAACGCTGTGGGTAGTCCAGCGGTTTAGACCCGACCTGATCCATGTCAATAATGAGCCATTGTGCAACCGTGCCGCAATTCTGGCAGGCAAATTGCTGGGCGTTCCCATCGTTGCACATGTCCGCGGGAATCAACAAGGTTCGATGCTGATGCAATCGCTTTTCAAATTGCCAAATTATTTCATCGCTGTATCCCGTTGGGTTTCGGACAGCATAGGGCGCTTAGGTGTTCCAATTGAAAAACGCACCTATATCTATGATGGTATTGAGTTGCACAAGCTGAATGTGGCGGCAGATGGCCGAGCGTTTCGCAGGCAACACCAAATCCCGGAAGATGTGTTTGTCGTGGGTTTGGTGGGCCTACTGATTCCCTGGAAAGGCCAGATGTTGTTTGTCGAGGCTGCAAGACAATTGCTTCAAGAAATGCCCGATGCCATTTTTGCGCTAGTTGGAGGAACGCCGGAGGAATGCCGGGACTATGAAGCGGAATTGAGAAAAGTCGCAGAGCAGCCAGGATTGAAGGGGCGGATAGTGTTTACCGGACATGTGAGTGACATGGCTGAGGTTTACAATGGCTTGGATGTCGTCCTTTCTGCTTCGACTTCCCCAGAGCCTCTCGGTACAATGATTATCGAAGCCATGACCATGGCGCGGCCCCTAATAGCCCCGGATCATGGCGGTGCTGTGGAAATGATCGAAAACGGCAAGACCGGAGTGCTATTCAAGCCTGGGGATGCGCAAGATCTTGCCGAAAAAATTCGCACCATTTACCGCGATTCGGCACTGCGCAAGGATATGGGACAGTCAGCGCGCACCCATGCGTTGCAGGCATTTTCTGTTGAGGAGCATGTCCGGCACATTGAGGGTGTGTATAAGCAGTTGCTTAAAATACCCTGAATCATAGCCGGTGAATGACTTTGCATTGAATTGAGAGGCGCAGGAATGACGCAGTTGAATTTATAGAGGTATACTGATGAGTGGATTGCTTGGCTGGATCGGCAGCGCGGCAAACATAGATGCTGCTGAAACCCTGGATTCCATGGTGCAGGCTGCGCGTAGCGAAACCGTGCTCAATATTGGTATATCAAGTTTGCAAGCCACGCTCGCGGCATGGCAAACGCACGACTCGGTGAGCGTGCATAGCGCAGGGCCTATCATCACAGCGCAGGTAGGGCAGGCAAGCTGGGAAATTCCTGAATTGCAGCGGCAGGCCGAGCAAACCGGCTTGGCGGCGAGTATCATCGAAGCTTATCGCACTTACGGCCCTAGCTTACTTGAGCGTTTGCATGGTCCATTCTCACTTGCACTGGTGGATACGCATGATCAGACCATACTGCTGGCGATTGATCGTCTGGGTATTCAACCCCTTGCTTTCGCCCAGACCGCAAAGGGGATTGTGTTTGCTTCGGATGCGCGAGCGGTGGCGGCTCACCCTGATGTCGATAATGAGCTCAGCCCGCAAGGTTTATTCAATTACCTGTTCTTCCACATGGTGCCGAGCCCGGGAAGCATTTTTACCGGCGTAGAAAAACTCCTTCCCGGCGAATGTGCTGTTTGGCGTCAAGACCGACTGGAGCGAAATTTTTACTGGCGATTGGTTTATCGGGATGATGGCGATGGGGACATCCCACTGGAAAAGGCTGGTCGCTTCAAATCGCTGCTCTCGGATGCGGTGCGCACGGCGGCGGATTCGCCGCAGGTTGGCACTTTCTTGTCTGGCGGCACAGACAGCTCGACAGTCGCTGGTTTCCTCACACAAAGCCTGGGGCGGCCAGTTGACACCTTTTCGATCGGGTTCAACGCCGATGGATTTGACGAGATGGAATATGCGCGCCTTGCATCGCGCCACTTTGGCACCCGGCCTCACGAATACTATTTGACGCCGGCGGATGTGGTGGCGGCGATTCCCAAGATTGCTGCTGCATATGACGAGCCGTTCGGCAACGCATCTACAATCCCCGCCTATTATTGCGCAAAGCTCGCACATGATGCTGGGATCAGCGTAATGCTTGCAGGTGATGGCGGGGATGAAATTTTTGGCGGAAATGCACGCTATGCAAAACAGAAAGTATTTGAGCTTTATTGGCAACTGCCAGCCTGGGCGCGGAAAAACTTGATCGAACCGCTGAGCGAGGCGCTGCCGGAAGTGGGGTTGCTGTGTAAGGTCAAAAGTTATGTTTCCCAAGCGCGCATACCACTGCCGGACCGACTCGAAACTTACAATTTTCTGAGCCGCGAACCGTTGGATCAGATCTTGACACAGGATTTTCTGGCTCAAATACAAACGGGTCAGCCCGAAGCGCTGTTGCGCGAGGTTTACGATCGGACTGAATCGCATGCATTCATTAACCGCATGCTGCACCTCGATCTCAAATTCACACTTGCCGATAACGATCTGCGCAAAGTGTCCCGTGCCTGCGAACTTGCTGGAGTGGCAGTGCGTTACCCTTTGCTGGATGAGGCGCTGGTGGAGTTTTCAGCCGAGCTTACACCCGATGAAAAAGTGTGCGGGCAATACCTGCGTCACTTTTTCAAGCAGTCATTGAATGATTTCCTGCCGCGCGAAATTATCGACAAAAGCAAGCATGGTTTCGGTTTGCCGTTTGGGCTGTGGATGCAGACTCATCCCGAGCTAAGGGCATTGGCAAACGATAGCCTCGGCGCACTGCGCAAACGCAACATAGTTCAACCAATGTATATTGACCGTCTATTGGATCAACATCGCAGTGGCCATGTCTCCTATTACGGGGTGATGATCTGGGTGTTGATGATGCTGGAGCAGTGGTTGCAGCAGCGTCAGGGACCATCGAACTAATTCAGTGAGGTAAACCCCGGCTGTGCCTGGGGACTCGCCAAGGTTTGACCTATACTACGGCCGGAGTGAATCTCCGAGTCTTGACCAAAAGACGAAGGAGATTCACAAATGAAAGCGAATCAGATCATCGCGCATATGAGTTAGATTTGCAAATACCATGTGGTGTTCATCCCGAAGAAGCGCAAGAAGAGGATATTCGGAGTGCTGCGCTAGCACCTTGGCACGATATCCCAGAATTGCCGAAGCATATGGATGCGGAAGTGGAGGAAGGGCATCTAATGCCTGATCACGTACATATGTGTTTAAGCATACCGCCGAAATATGCAGTCTCGAACGTGGTATAGTATATTTAAAATTAAGAGCGCAATCGCCTTCGCGAGGAAATACACCATCGCGAGGAAATATGATGGTCGAGTGAGGAACTTCACCGGAGAAGTATTCTTGGCAAGAGGCTACTCCGTATCGACGGTATGATTAGACGAAACGATGGTCAGAGCGAACATCCGTAACTAAGAGGAAGAGGATGAGCGCTACGATCAGATGAAACTGGGCGTGAAGCCGCCTTGGGCGGCTCACGGTTTTATCAGCCCCTTTGAGTGGCTCACACAATAAGCCTGACTCTGTCGGCGGTACTTACTTTATATTGGTACTACGTTCGCAAATCTAGCTGAAATTTGTGATCCTGATACAGCCCGAAATGAACCATCCACACACCGAAACACATATCGAACCCAGCTGCTCCGATACTGCGGCGTGGGCTCTGTAATGAAAAGGCATTACGAGCAGGATACTAGGTTACACCTTGAAGCATCTCTACGGGCGCGTTTTAGGGTGTCTACTAATGACATGGACTCCCCCTACTCAAACGGCATCTGATGTGCCAGATTGGGAATGCGAATTTCCAATCACTGAGATGAGGAGTCAAAATGAAGCTTACCCGAATTGGGCTGGATAAAGCAAAGCAGGTGTTTCAGTTGCATGGCGTGGATGAGCATGGCAAGACGAGGCTGCAAAAACAACTGGCGCGTGCACGGGTGTTGGAGTTCTTTGCGAATTTGCCGCCGTGTCTGATTGGGATGGAAGCCTGCGCTGGCACACACTACTGGGCACGGGAACTGGGCAAACTCGGTCACACGGTACGGCTGATGGCGGGTCAGTTCGTTGCTCCCTATCGCAAGAGCGGCAAGAATGACGCCAACGATTCCGAAGCAATCTGCGAAGCAGTGGGTCGCGCCAACATGCGGTTTGTGCCGGTGAAGAGCGTCGAACAACAGGCGATCCTCGCCGTACACCGCGCCCGCTCGTTGCTGGTGGAAGAATGCACAGCGCTCGTCAACCAGATTCGTGGGCTGCTGGGCGAATTCGGCATTACGGTCGCGCAAGGCATTGATCGGCTCAGGCGTGCTTTGCCGGAGATTCTGGAAGACGGCGAGAATGGGTTGCCGGGATTGGCTCGCGAGACCTTTGCAGAACTGTTGGAGCAACTGCGTGCCATTGATGTGCGCGTTGCACATTACGAC
>JBARHM010000367.1:0-6092 GCA_049799235.1 Gallionella sp. | reverse complement strand
GGATATGGGTCCAGTTGCGCACTGCAGTAAGCAGAAACCCTGCGACTACGGCCATGCCGTAACCGAAGATCATTTCATGCGCATGCCAGTGCACGGGCTTGAACGGCAACAGCGGCGCCGGCCAGCCATAGACAACAATGCCGCCCCAGATGAATATCGAGAGCAGCGCGAATATGCCCGCCAAAAGAAAGAACGGACGAAAGCCGAGATTGAACAAGGCGAAGGATGGGACGTGTTGGGATGGTTTGATCAGCAAGATGATGCTTTCTATAGATCCACGGGTACATAGAAGAAGACAAAGCGTCCCTCTTCAACATCCACCATCAGCGTGGCGCCGCGCGAGAGACCGTAGTCAACGTAACCCGGCACAGCACTCGCCGCATGGCATTCGCTGCTGTGCTGCGGCGATTCGAAATCCCGGTCGCGATCATACCAGGACAGCAGCATGTGCTCGCCCAGGCGCCGGCTCGCCTCGTCATTGGCCTGCTTCACGCCTCCGGAAAATCGCGGCAGGGCTGGTCGAGCTTCACCACGGTCACCCGGGACAAGTCGGATGTAGCCGGTATCACGCAACTTTGGTCATAGGTCATAGTGTGTCACCGGGTCTGGTCTTGTATAGCCGGAAAAGTTCCTCATATCGATATGCATCATAGTCAGCACCTACTCGCCCTGCATCGTCACGACCAGCCGGCGACTGCCGCCGTGGTTCCTGTGTTCGCACAGGTAGATCCCTTGCCAGGTTCCCAGCTTGGGCCTGCCATCGGCGATCGGGATGTTCAGGCTGCTGCCGAGCAGGCTCGCTTTCAGATGCGCGGGCAGGTCGTCAGGGCCCTCATCCTGATGCACGTAATACGGTTCCCCTTCCGGTACTGCGTGGTTGAAATAGCTCTCGAAATCCTGGCGCACCGTGGGATCGGCATTCTCGTTGATAGTCAATGATGCGGAGGTGTGCATGATGAAAACATTCATCAAGCCGATCTTGAAGTCGCGCAGTTCGGGCAGTTCACGCAGCAGCTCATCCGTGATCAGATGAAAGCCGCGGGGTCTTGATTTTAAACGAATCTCTTTTTGTATCCACATATTCGTGTATGTCAGGTCAAGATATTCAGCGACACGTTATCAATAAATACTCCCTGGCATAGGTACGCTCATCGTCGTTCAACCCATCGCATTGGGTATCTCTATCACAATGGCAAACTTAAACGGAAATCATGTTCGTGGAACTTTACGCGGATAGGGTTTAGTCGGCTACCAGAGTTACTTAAAGTCCCCTTAAGCTGACTCTTTTAATGATACTAGTTGATAAAACCATTGCACAAGTCCAAAATCAGACCTGTTGAGACTTCCCAATAGGAGTGCGCTCATCATGGAATGGAAAGATGAGTATTCGCTTGGAATACTCGAGATCGACAACCAGCATAAACTTCTGATGAACGCCTTTTCAGGCATCGAGGAGTCAATCACCCTGGATCTGGGCTGGTCCAATACTCACTATGCAATAGTCGATTTGATCAAGATCGCACACATGCATTTCGCCTTCGAGGAAGCGTTGATGCGCATGTTTGGTTATCCCGGATCGGATGCCCATCAAAAGGAACACCGGTCCTTCTTTGACAAACTGGAAAATATCGAGCGCCTTGCTCTGAAAGAGACTGCCAAGATCGAGATAGTTGAATTCATGCAAAACTGGCTGGCATCGCACATCCTCGTCAATGATAGAGGCTATGCAAAACACATCTTTTCCGGGGCACAACTGGTCAGGTCAGGCCGTTTACCAATATAGACCGCGAAACAATCGAGGCCAGGCGCGATATATTTTGCAGCTGCAAAGTGATTCGACCGATTCCATAATATTTTCTACCCCTTCTCCATGAACTGCTCAAGATGCGCAAGGAAGGCGCGTGTCTTGGCGGGTAGATAGCGGCGCATCGGCATCACCGCCCAGGCCGGTATGGCGGGCAAACACCATTCCGGCAATATCCGCACCAAACGCTTGAAGCGCACGTCTTCTGCCGCGAAGCGATCGGGCAATGCGCCGATACCGGCACCGTCCAGCATCAGCTGCTGGATCACGTCGAGGGAATTCAGCGTGAGCCGGCCGGGCGGGATTCCTTCCCAAACGGCTTTGCCGCGCGTCAACTTCCAGGGGACTGCACTGCCGCGTGCCGACATCAAGCGTATTGCCGCATGATGTTCCAGATCGTCCGGATGTTTCGGTGCCGGATGCAGTGCGAGATAGATCGGGCTGGCATAAAGGCCGAAGCTTTGCTCGTCGATCTTGCGCGCCACCAGCGTTGCGTCGCTATCCAGCGTTCCCATGCGTATCGCGAGGTCGAAGCGTTCGCCGATCAGGTCGACACGCCGCGAAGTCAGATCGAGATCGAGCTGTATCTCGGGATAAGCGTCGATGAAAGTGGCGAAGGCGCGCGAAAAATTCTGCTTGGCATATTCCCCGGGCATGGAAACACGCAACCGCCCGCGCGGCCGGGCTTCCTGGCTGTGCACGAAATCCTGGGTGGAAGCGACTTCTTCCGCCACGCGACGGCAATGATCGAGGAATTCCTGGCCGAAGTCGGTGAGCGTCAATCGGCGTGTGGTGCGCAACAGCAGCCGCTGTCCCAGTGCCGCCTCGAGATTCGTCAAGCGGCGGGAGACCGTGGCTTTGGGCATGGCCAGATATTCGGCAGCGCGGACCATGCTCTCCTGTTCGACGATGGTGGCGAACAGGATGTAATCATCGGCAGAGACATTCTTTTGTTCCATTTATGAAACAGTCTATCCCAGTTACATGGCTTTATCTATCTTTTTGAGCCGCCTATGATGCACCCACTTTCTCACTTCGGAGGACAAGATCATGAACACCATCAATCAAATCGCATTACGCCAATCGCGCGGCATCGAACGCCTCATCGAAGGTATCGCCACCTCTGACGGAGCAGGTGTGAAGCTGACCCGCGTGCTCTCCGGCAAGTTGCAAAAGCGGCTTGATCCTTTCCTGATGCTGGACGCCTTCGGCAGCGACGACCCTGACGATTACATCGCCGGTTTCCCGGATCACCCGCATCGCGGCTTCGAGACCGTGACCTACATGCTGTCCGGTCGTATGCGGCATCGTGACAGCGCAGGACACGAAGGACTGCTGGAAAACGGCGGGGTGCAGTGGATGACTGCAGGACGCGGCGTGATCCATTCCGAGATTCCCGAACAAGAAGATGGCGTGATGGAAGGCTTCCAGCTCTGGGTCAACCTGCCTTCACAGCGCAAGATGACCGAGCCGTGGTATCGCGATTTCCCCGGTGCTGCGATCCCTGAATATGTCACCCCGCAGGGTGTGACCGTGCGGGTGATCGCCGGAAACAGCAACGGCGTGGCTGGGGCTATTACACGCGAGATTACCGAACCGCTGTATCTCGACATACATGTGCCTGCCGGTGCTGAATTCTCGACTGCGTTACCGGCCTCGCATAACGCCTTCATCTATGTCTATCGCGGCGCGGTGACGGTCGATGGAACGCAAGTGGAATCGCGCCGCATGGGTATCTTGAGCAATACATCGGTCGCCGATGGCGTGACGCTCTCCGCGAAGGAAGATGCGCGCCTGATCCTGGTCGCAGGCAAACCACTCAACGAACCCATCGCGCAGTACGGGCCGTTCGTGATGAATACGCAGCAGGAAATACATCAGGCGCTGAATGATTACAACAATGGGTATCTTGCCTGAAACACCATAACCTCAAACCACAAAGGAGCATGACATGAGCACTACAAATATTTTCAAACAGTTCAATGGCAGCATCGCGAATCTGGTAAACACATCCGCGGTCAGTGCAATGCTGGCGATCGTCGCCAGGGTAATGGCCTCGACGATCTTCATTGTTGCCGGGTACGGAAAGCTGGGGGTGGGCTACGCGGGAACGCAAGGTTATATGGCCTCTGTTGGCGTCCCCGGCGAACTTCTTCCATTGGTGATCACGCTGGAACTTGGCGGTGGACTTGCGCTGCTGCTCGGTTTCCAGACCCGTTTGGCGGCATTCCTGCTGGCGGGTTTCTGCATAACTTCGGCATTTATATTCCACTCCGGCGCAGACCAGATGCAGCAGATCATGTTTATGAAGAATCTCGCAATGTCAGGCGGCCTCTTGGCATTCACCATGTTCGGCGCCGGTCATCTGAGCCTGGACGGAGAAACGCAGGATCAGACTTCCTGAATCTGTCGCCAGATTCGGGGATTGACTTTATTTTGCCGCGGACAGGCCATGCCTGTCCGTGTCTGCATCATTCCATTTCCAGATCGTCCTGCACCGCTTCAATCAAGGGTTCAGGCTGAGCCTCCTTGATTCCTGTGACAACTGATTGACTTCCCCCCGCACAACTTTACAATCCCATCAAGAACCTCAGCTCCGGTAATATGGTTCCACTGCAACGCAGTAGCGGCGATGACATTTCAATTCAGGGATTGGAATCAACTATGCAAGCACGAGAGGTCAAAACGATTGCGGATGCCATCGCGCTGGTCGAGGCGAGGCGCCTGACCCATGTCAAGGTGGCGGTGTCGGACATCGACGGCATTTTGCGCGGCAAGTACATGTCGAAGGAAAAATTCGTTTCATCGCTCAATTCCGGTCTGTCGTTCTGCAATGTGGTGCTCGGCTGGGATTCGAACGACCAGATGTATGACAACGTCAAATATACCGGCTGGCATACCGCCTATCCCGATGCCCAGGTCCGGCTGCTGCCGCATACCTGTCGCGATGTGCCGTTCGAGCCCGGAGCCGATGGCGACATGCTGTTTTTCCTCGGCGAGTTCACAGGCGATGCAGAAGCGATCTGTCCGCGCGCGGTGCTCCGCCGTGTGCTCGAAAAGTCAGCAGCGATGGGCTTTGATGCCCATGCGGCGCTTGAGTATGAGTTCTTCATGTTCAAGGAAACGCCGGAGTCGGTGCGCGCCAAAGGCTACCGCGATCTGCAGACTTGGTCGCCCGGATACTTCGGTTATTCTACGCTGCGCAATTCGGTGAATGCCGAGTTTTATCATGAGCTGTTGCAGCTATGCGAGCGCATGGATATGACTATCGAGGGCCTGCATACCGAGACTGGTCCCGGTGTGGTGGAGGCAGCGCTGACAGTGGACGAGGCGGGCGCGATGGCAGACAAGGCGATGCTGTTCAAGACCTTCGTCAAAGTGCTGGCGCAGCGCGATGGATTGATGGCGACTTTCATGGCGAAATGGTCGCACGACTATCCGGGCCAGAGCGGGCATATCCATTTGTCGCTGCGTAACCGGCATGATGATAGTTCAGCGTTCTACGATGCCAGGCAGCCGCACACGATGAGCAAGACCCAGCGCCAATTCATGGCGGGTGTGCAGCGCCTGATGCCGGAATTCATGGCGCTGTATGCGCAGACGGTCAACAGTTATTCGCGTCTGGTGCCCGGCTACTGGGCGCCGCTGGACGCCACCTGGGGCGTTGAAAATCGCACCACCGCACTGCGGCTGATTCCCGGTTCGGAAAAATCCCAGCGGGTCGAGGTGCGTATCGGCTCGGCCGATGCCAACCCGTATCTGGCATTGGCTGCGGCGCTGGCATCGGGGCTGGAGGGCATCGCCCAAGTCTGGGAACCGGAGCCGGTTGTTGAGGGCAATGCCTATGAACAAAAATTTCCTCCGGCGCTGGCGCTGCCGGGTACCCTGTGGGAATCGGCACAACGGCTCAAGGCGTCGACAATTGCACGCAAACTGTTTGGCGACCCATTCGTCGAACACTATGCCGCGACCCGCGAATGGGAAGAGCGCCAGTTCCGCCGTCATGTTACGGATTGGGAGTTGGCGCGCTATTTTGAAATTATTTAAGGCCACCTCTAAAAAGCAAATTAATTCCAATGACCGCTTCCAGGTAAACCAAAACTATGTGTTCCTGACTTCTGGGTGCCAAGAGATGTTGCTAAAATATGCGAATCTGCGTTTTGTAATCTTTGTAATCAAAGTTCACAAACAAATATGCACTAACGTATGATGCAAAAACTTTCTAACAAAAGAAGTGCTATATCGATAGTAGTTTATAAACACATTTAATTTTCTAAAGGTTTTAATC
>JBARHM010000366.1:0-2785 GCA_049799235.1 Gallionella sp. | reverse complement strand
GCACCAGACTGCCCATCTCGGAAAGCAGGATGACCAGTATCCTGCGCGGTGGTTTGGTGACAGCAGCTTTGCCCCGGAACAGATCCAGCAGGGAGAACACCGCGCAGATCGGCACGCCTAGATAACGGTCAACCACGCGCTGGAATTTGATGTTCATGTCGTTGTGAATTTCACCAATGTTCTTCCTAACTGCTCGTCTCTAGCCGCCATCGCAAGTCGGGCGGAGGAAATATCAGGCCCGGGTAATCCATTAGGACGTATTGAGAAACCAAAATGCGGAGTATCCTTTGTAGGAGCGGCTTTAGCCGCGAAATTCATGTCGTGCAGGGAGATAATCGCGGCTAAAGCCGCTCCTACAGAAAAATAACGTTCTAATTAATTAATCGGGCAAAGTACCTCAATTTCTGAGGTACTTTACTGCTTCCGAACCTGCCCGACGAAAATGACCATAGCAAAGCCGCGCTTCAATTCCTTGCTGTACCAGTTGGACATGTTCACGCCCTTGCTGAAACCGACGCGGTCACCGACCTTCAGATCATCGATCTTCTGGCCGGCGATCCAAACATCCTCACCCTTGTCATTCTGAACATGGATGTAGGTATAAGCTTCAGCCTGGATGAGTTCAATGACTTTGCCTTCGTTCGGTAGCCGCAACTTGATAGCGGCGCGTTCGGCCAGTTTGGCTTTCACCGCTGTGGCTTCCTCATTTGTGCCCCAGTAACCGAAGTCACCCGCAGCGTTGCGGTTTGCATAGATCACGGTGACCAGATAGCCATCGCGATTGGTCCCGCCGATCACATAGAGCCGCCCGTCATAATCGATGGTGCTGAAATTTGCGCGCGGCTGATCGAGAGGCGTGGTGTATTTCCACGGTTCCAGCGCCCCGTCCTTGCCGACCTTGGTGATCTCGATGCTGTCCAGGTATTCCGCGCCGGAGATTCCGCCGATGGCATACAAGTAATCGCGGTAAGCAGTGCTGGAAAGTCCATAACGACCTTGCTGCATCGGCGTGGTAGCCTGCCACTTCCGGGTATTCCCCGCACTGGAGTAACGTGTCCATTCGACATCGGTGATACCGACACCCTTGGTCCGGTCATGGCCGCCGATGATGAAAAACCGGTCGTCTTCTTTTTTCACGCTATTGACATAGCGCGGGATGGTCATCGTCTCCGTATCAAGTTTCCATTCGCCCAGGCTGCCATCAGGCTGGAATTCCGCGTATTCGACGGTATCAAGCAATACGCCACCGAAACCGCCAAACGAATAGATATGCTTGTCAGTGGCAATGATCTTGCTGCAACGGCGCGTCACCACCATTTCATTTTTCTCCGTCACCCACGGGCCGAGCGTGCCGTCCGGCTGGATACGCGCGCGTTCCGCGGTGCGCAGCAGAAGATGTCCATTCGGGCCTTTGCCGCCGCCCACTACATAAACATAATCGCCGTGCACCACCGCTTCCATGAAGCCGCGTTCCTCGTTAAGCGGGTGGCCTAACTGCCAGGGTCCAAGCGTGCCGTCTTTATTGATTTGTGCGTACTCGGTGATGTTGACGAAATTCCTGCCGTCTATTCCACCGATCAGATACAGTTTGTCCTTTACCATCACCGATGCGGTGCCGGCGCGCGGGGCGCTGAAGGATGAAGTTTCTTTCCAGTCCGCGATCCACACCTTGTTGGCACACCCCGACATCAACAACGCCAGTAGCGCGGCCATTAAACTTGAAAACCTGGACATGCTTATCCCTTAATTGAATTTCGGCCCGGCTTGACGCTGCAACACCGGAAATTTGACTACCTAGCAATTGTACATGACAGCATTGCTCCAGACCACATGGTTGGCTGGCGCTTGGTAGTGTTCTGGTTCGGGATTCATCGGATCCCGGCACGATATTCAGCCTGCAGCCCGATGCTACAATTCATTCCTTTACATCCATTCAAGGTTAGGCGATGCACACATTGATTTGCGGTTCGATGGCTTACGACACCATCATGGTGTTTCAGGATCAATTCAAGAAGCACATCCTTCCCGAAAAAATACACATCCTGAACGTGGCGTTCCTGGTTCCCGAGATGCGCCGCGAATTCGGTGGGTGCGCAGGGAACATCGCCTACAACCTGAAGCTGCTGGGCGGCAATCCGCTGATCATGGCAACGGTGGGCGATGATTTTTCCACCTATGCAGTGCGTCTGGAAAAGCTCGGTTTGACCCAGGCGCATATCCGCCACATTTCCGGCAGCTATACCGGACAGGCGTTCATCACCACCGACCTGGATGACAACCAGATCACCGCTTTCCATCCTGGCGCGATGAGCTTCTCCGAACAGAATCATGTCGGCGATGCTAAGACCGTCAGCCTCGGCATCGTTTCCCCGGATGGGCGCGAGGGCATGCTGCAACACGCGCAGGAATTCCATGAGGCCGGCATCCCCTGGGTGTTCGATCCTGGCCAAGGCATGCCGATGTTCTCCGGAGAGGAGTTGCTGCGCTTTGTAGAACTGGCCGATTATGTGACGCTGAACGACTACGAGGCCCAGTTGCTGCAGGACAAGACCGGGAGAAAGATCAAGGAACTCGCCGAGGGCAAGCGTGCGTTCATCATCACTCGCGGCGGCGAAGGCTCGACCATCTACGCCGATGACAGGGAGATCAACATCCCCAGCGCCAAACCGGTTGCGCTGCTCGACCCGACCGGCTGCGGCGATGCCTATCGCGCCGGTTTGCTGTATGGCATCCAGCAGGGCTGGGACTGGGAAATCACCGGACGTCTGGCTTCTTTGATGGGCAC
>JBARHM010000365.1:0-2985 GCA_049799235.1 Gallionella sp. | reverse complement strand
TGCCTTGTTTGGCCGCTTTCATCGCAGCCGTGGCACGTGCAAGGCTGGCTGCCATCGGTTCACCAACGGTCAGGTGCAGGATTGCGTTATTGGTCTTCATTTGGTTGCCTCCTTTACGTCTCGCCAGAAATCGTCCAACAGTTGTGCTTCATCTACAAACCGGAGAAGCATTTTCTTTTTGCCAAAATGCCTGTGATCACCCTTGCCGCGTTCGTTGTCGTAACCAACTACACGTTTGCCGCTGCGCACAAATACCAGCCGGTATTTGTATGGGTATGCGGATGGCGTGACAGGCTCCGGTACTCGCCAGACGACAATTTCGACTATGCCTACGGCATATGAACGCTTTTCCCGATGCGACAATTCGGCTTTTTTCGTCATCGATTATTGAGCATTACATAATTCATTGCACCGTTCACCCTGTGGTATCGAAGGATAAAATCTTGGTCAGCCTTAGGCTTCGATACCTCAGCCCGAACGGACATTACATAATTCATTACACCGTTCACCCTGAGGTATCGAAGGATAAAATCTTGGTCAGCCTTAGGCTTCGATACCTCAGCCCGAACGGAATGGTTGTCGCGAATTATGTAATGCTCAATAGTTCGTTGTAGTCGCGCCATTATTGAATGGATACTCCATCGGGTTTCTCAAATACAGACTGCTTTGGCAAAGACAGGAAATCCGCTTTACAGTGCAATGGGACTACGTTACATTTCCGGCCAATCCGAGCCTTTATAAGGCATTATCCGATTGCATTGAAGAGGAGTCTCGTTTGACTGACGATCCGTTGCCACCCGCTATCAAGAACCCCATAGTGCTTTCCATTGTATGCCCTATGCATAATGAAGAAGAGGCGCTTCCCCTGTTCTTCGGCAGGATACTGCCTGTGCTGAATCAACTGGGTGAGGATTTCGAGATCGTTTGTGTCAATGATGGAAGCACTGACGGCACATTGAATGGATTATTGTCTGCATGTCATAACGACACACGCATCAGGGTAATCGATCTTTCACGAAACTTTGGCAAGGAAGCGGCGCTCACTTGCGGGATCGACTATGCGCGCGGCGATGCAGTCATCCCCATTGACGCGGATCTGCAAGATCCGCCGGAGTTGATAGCGGATATGGTAAAGCTTTGGCGCCAGGGATTCGACGTGGTGCTCGCCCAGCGTACCGACCGGCATGCCGACAGTTTCATCAAGCGCAAGTCAGCGGAATGGTTCTATCGTTTGCACAATGCCATCTCCGAACCGGAAATCACCGCCAATGTGGGCGACTTCCGTCTCATGGATCGAAAGGTGGTGGAAGCGCTCAAAAAGCTCCCTGAAAGACGCCGCTTCATGAAAGGCCTGTTTGCCTGGGTAGGTTTTCGCCAGGCAGTAATACCGTATACGCGGGAACAAAGGAAAGCAGGTAAAAGCAAATTTTCCGGATGGCGGCTATGGAACTTTGCGCTTGAGGGAATCACATCCTTTTCAACCGCGCCATTGCGGATATGGTTCTACATTGGTGTTGTAGTGGCCGCCCTTGCTTTTTTTTATGGCGCATTCATTGTGGGCCGGGTAATTCTGCTTGGACGCGACACGCCCGGTTATGCCTCGCTGATCACCATCGTGCTGTTCATAGGCGGATTGCAACTCGTTGGTCTTGGTGTCCTGGGCGAATATCTGGGGCGGATATACAGCGAAGCAAAGGAGCGCCCGATCTATATCGTCAGAGAGGATTCCGGCGATGGATCCTGACGTGTACCGGGAAATGGCGGCCAACCAGAGCCGCCACTGGTGGTTCGTGGCACGCAGCCGTATCCTTGCTTCCGTCATCAGCAAGCTTTCCCTGCCCCTATCGGCAAATATACTCGAGATCGGCTGCGGCACTGGCGGGAATCTTGCCATGCTTTCGAGCTTCGGGCGCTTGAGTGCCATGGAGTACGACGACAATGCCCGTATTCTCGCCCTTAACCTTGCGGTTTGTCCCGTTGTTGCCGGCGGGTTGCCGGAGCCTGTTCCTTTTGATGATGGTAGTTTTGATCTGGTATGTCTGCTCGATGTGCTGGAACATATCGGTGACGATGCAGCAGCGCTGTCCCGCGCGAGGCGGTTACTCAATGCAACCGGCCGGCTGATCGTTACCGTGCCGGCCTATTCCTGGCTGTGGTCCGCCCACGATGAAGCACACCACCACCATCGCCGCTATACGGCGAAAAGGTTAAGTCAAAAAGCACAGCAGGCAAACCTGGTTGTGGAAAAACTGGGTTACTTCAATTCCTTGCTCTTTCCGGTTATCGCTGTTGCACGGATCATCGGAAAAATTTCCGGGAAAAAGGGGGCCTCGGATGCAGCGATGCCGCCCACCTTGCTGAATCGCATGCTGATGAAAATTTTCAGTCTCGAACGACACATTGTTCCAAACATGATGTTTCCTTTCGGTACGTCGATACTGGCAGTCTTATCCAGGGCGCCATGAGCATGGCATCGTCAGTTCCAAAGCCAGGTTGGTTTTACCTGAATCACATCTGCATATCAGGTTGAAGTTCAACCGGCAGGATGCAGACCGAAGAATGGAGCGGAAACATGTTGAGGAATAACCTTGGTTCCCAGCTCATTCCGGCAGCGCTTCTTGCCCTCCTCTCCGCCATCGCCGCCTCCGCGTTGCTGCCGGGAGGATGGTTCAATTCTCATGAGGGGATAGCCCCGATAGAGCGGATACTCGCGCTTTCCTATGAGATCAGAAACGGGGACTGCTATCCACGGTGGCTATCCTCTGCTTACCAAAGCCAGGGATTGCCCTTTTTCAATTTCTACTCCCCGATGTTTTATCTGACGGCGGCATATCTGTATACTCTCGGCCTGCCGCTTTTATTCGCCTTAAAGTTTGTCACAGGGCTCATGTTTTTTGCCGGATCGCTAGGCATGTTCATCTGGGTCAGAAAGCACTGCGGTGCGGCTGGCGGACTCATTTCGGCGATCGTCTATCTGTTCCTGCC
>JBARHM010000364.1:0-3008 GCA_049799235.1 Gallionella sp. | reverse complement strand
AGAATATACAAGAGACAGGCGTCGAATACCACAACCATGAAAGTACCGGCATTCGGGATAGGCCGACATGTTGTGCTGACGGCAACAACGGAAAACCAGTAAAATGCGCACCTTTGCAATCGCCTTGAATAGAAGATGCTTACCTTTGGTTCCGACATAACGCCCGCAAGCGGGCATGAGTCTTCACCGAAACCTGGCACAAGGCCAAGTTTTCAGCAGATCATTCTGACGCTCCAGAATTATTGGGACAAGCAAGGTTGCGCACTGCTGCAACCCTACGACATGGAGGTCGGGGCGGGCACATCGCACACCGCGACCTTCTTGCGCGCGCTCGGCCCGGAGCCCTGGAAGGCCGCTTATGTGCAGCCATCGCGCCGTCCCAAGGACGGCCGCTACGGGGAAAATCCGAATCGCTTGCAGCATTACTACCAGTTCCAGGTAGTACTGAAACCAGCGCCTGTAAATATCCTCGACTTGTATCTCGGTTCGCTCAAAGAGCTCGGTTTCGACCTGAAAAAGAACGATGTGCGTTTCGTCGAGGACGATTGGGAGAACCCGACGCTGGGCGCATGGGGTCTGGGTTGGGAAGTGTGGTTGAACGGCATGGAGATCACGCAGTTCACTTATTTCCAGCAGGTCGGCGGCATCGATTGCAAGCCGATCACCGGCGAGATCACCTATGGCCTGGAGCGGCTGGCGATGTATCTGCAAGGCGTGGAGAACGTGTTCGACCTGACCTGGACCGAGGGCGTCAGCTACCGCGACGTGTATCACCAGAACGAGGTCGAGCAATCGGCTTACAACTTCGAGCACAGCGACGTGGAGTTCCTGCTCGGTGCTTTCGGCAGCCACGAGAAGCAGGCCAAACACCTGATGGAACAGCAACTCGCGCTGCCCGCCTACGAACAGGTGCTTAAAGCGGCACATACCTTCAACCTGCTGGATGCGCGCGGCGCGATCTCGGTGACCGAGCGTGCCGGCTATATAGCCCGCATCCGCAACATCGCGCGCAGCGTTGCCAGGAGCTACAGGGAGAGTCGCAGGCGGCTTGACCCGCCTTTTCCGATGGCGCCGCGTGATTGGGCTGAGGAAGCCATAGCGCAGATGGAAAAGGAAGCCGCGTAATGACGATGGTCAAGAATCTGCTCGTCGAATTGTTCGTCGAGGAACTACCGCCGAAGTCCTTGAAAAAGCTGGGTGACGCCTTTGCCGATGGGATTTTTTCCGGACTTGAATCAAGGGATTTTCTAGAGCCGGCTTCTGTAATGACGGCATTCGCTTCTCCCAGACGACTCGCGGTTCATATCACTGATGTCCGGGCAGTATCCCAACCACGACTACAACCTTCCAAGCCCCTAATGCCCGTAGCGGTGGGTCTCGATTCCGAGGGTAAACCGACCGCGCCGCTGCTTAAGCGATTGCGCTCAATGTACCACGACGAAATTGACATCAAGTGGTTAATGAAGGAGAGAGTCTTTATAGAAGATGAAGGTGGTAAGCAGGTGCTGAAGCATCGTAAGGGTCTCGCAGCGGGAGGACCGTTGTTCATTGGCCTTGAAGGTGCACTTGTAGATGCTCTAGAAGAACTGCCGATCGCCAAAGTGATGGCATACCAGCTTCACGACGGCTGGAGCACAGTAAATTTCGTCCGTCCCGCACATGGCTTGGTCGTGCTGCATGGCAGGGAGGTTGTGCCAGTCGAAAAAATACTGGGCCTAGAACCCGGACGCGAGACCCAAGGCCATCGCTTTGAAGCGTCAAGCGCGTCGCTGAAAATCCGCGATGCCGACAGCTACGCACAGCAACTGGAAACAGAGGGCGCAGTAATTGCCAGTTTTAACGCGCGCCGCGAAGAGATCTTGAGACAAATCACCGCTGTCGCTGCCAAGGAAAAACTCACACCGGTAGGGGACGATGATTTATTGAATGAAGTAACCGCACTTGTCGAGCGGCCAAATGTACTGGTCGGGAAATTCGAAAGGGAATTTCTTGAAGTGCCGCGGGAATGCCTGATCCTGACGATGAAGGCCAACCAGAAATACTTTCCACTGCTGGACAGTAAAGGCAAACTCACCAATAAATTTTTGATCGTCTCCAACATCCGTCCGAAAGATGCAAGCTTGGTAATAGGCGGCAATGAACGTGTGGTACGCCCGCGTCTGGCGGACGCGAAATTCTTCTTTGATCAGGACCGCAAGAAACCGCTGGACTCTCGCGTGCTAGGTTTATCCAGGGTGGTCTATCACAACAAGCTTGGCAGCCAAGGTGATCGTGTGCAGCGGGTGCAAGCTATTGCACGCGCCATCGCCCGGCAATTGGGTGGGGATCCACTCGCATTGCAGGCCGATCAGGCTGCCTTGCTGGCCAAGGCCGATCTGCTCACCGACATGGTGGGCGAGTTCCCAGAGTTGCAAGGCATCATGGGACGTTATTACGCAAAACACGACGGTTTGAGCGATGACATCGCGTTTGCAATCGAAGACCATTACAAGCCGCGTTTCGCCGGGGACGAGTTGCCGCGCAACATGGTGGGTGTCTGCGTGGCATTGGCCGACAAACTGGAAACATTGTTGGGCATGTTCGGCATCGGTGAGATACCGACCGGCGACAAGGACCCGTTCGCGTTACGCCGCCATGCGCTGGGTGTGATCCGGATGCTGATCGAGAAAGAATTGCCGCTTGAACTTGAGGGCATCATTAACATTGCAAGCAAGATATTTGGTGATCGTATCTTTGTTTCCGGCGCGCACCCTTCTATAAAACCCAAGGGTTCCTTTGCTGAAGGCTCAATGGGCGTCGCAATAAATTCAAATGCTGCTGAGCTGACTTCTGATTTTATTTATGATCGACTTGCCGGGCTGCTTAAAGAGCAGGGCTATAGTGCGCAGGAGGTTGATGCGGTTCTTTCCTTGAAACCCCAGCGACTCAGCGATGTGACGAAACGACTTGCAGCGGTGCGTACTTTTGCATCGTTACCCGAAGCCGCCTCACTAGCCGCCGCCAACAAG
>JBARHM010000363.1:0-3215 GCA_049799235.1 Gallionella sp. | reverse complement strand
GATGGATTGATAGAGCATCAACCCGGCCACCATCACCAGAAAGATCGCGCTCGTATAGCCGCCCAGCACTTCGATCTTCCAGGTGCCGAAAGAAAAGCGCGGGTCATGAGCGTATTTCCTGGCACTGACATAAGCCAGCACAGACAGACCCATCGCAACCGTGTGCGAACTCATATGCCAGCCATCGGCCAGCAAGGCCATCGAGTTGTAATACCAGCCGCCGGTGATCTCCACCACCATCATCACTGCGGTAAGCGTGGCTACGCGCAAAGTGTTCTGCTCCGCGAGCGGGTTTCCCTCGTCAAATCGGTGGGAATGATTCAGGTCATCAGCGGTAACAGGTTTGATCATCTGTGGGTTCACAAGTTGTTTGTATTGGAATTACCCTACTCGAGTGACTTGTGAGCTTTGAATCAAGGCGCTCAATATCAAATGGGCCTTCCACTTCAATCTGGCCAATAGTACCGGCGAACCTGTTTTGGTTTGAACTTATATGTCTGTTTCACGCAAAGGAACAATATGGTTCTTCGCGATACTCTCCATGAGGATGGCATACGCCTGATCTACGACACTCTTCCCTAGCATATAGGTGTACTTGCTGCCGTCTGTAGCGACAATAGCAATGTATTGCAACAGGATGTTATTATGCATTTTGACTTGCGCGATGTAGGAATAGCTAGTCCAGATCGAAGGATCGTAACGTTGCTGATGTTCGTCCCAAATTGCAAAAAGCATGCGTTCGCTAGTCAGTAATAGCATCCCGCTATATGAAGGATATAGCTCTTCCTCTCCCTCCATGTAAGTGCCATTTACAAATACGGCCGGTGTCGAAAACAGAAGTTTCTCATTTTTTTCCAGCGTGCGACTGAAGCTGGGATCGAAATTTTGCGTGCCGACAGGCCCATAACTCTTGCAACCGGATAACGATATGGTCGCACATAACAGTATCAACAGTACCAGATTCGGCAAGATCACCGTAAGCGAATCTACCGAAGAAGTTTGCGTTGATCTCATTTCTGCGTCATCCGGAAATTACTTATGGGATTCTGAGAACTGATTCTAGTGTGCATATCACAATCAGGCAAAAGTCAAACAAAATGCCAGCTTCTTAGCCGGCATTTCTGGCTCAGACAACGACGCTCAGGCGCGCTTCTTGAATTCGTTGGTGCGGGTGTCGATTTCGATCTTGTCGCCGATCTCGATGAAAGCTGCCACCGGCAATTCAAAGCCGGTGTTGATCTTGGCCGGCTTCATCACCTTTCCGGAAGTGTCGCCGCGCACCGCGGGTTCGGTGTAAACGACTTCGCGCACGATGGTATTCGGCAACTCGACCGAGATCGCCTTTTCGTTATAGAACACCACCTCGCACGGCATGCCGTCTTCGATGTAGTTGATCGCATCTCCCATGCATTCGGATTCGATCTCGTACTGGTTGTACTCGCCGTCCATGAACACGTACATCGGATCGGCGAAGTAGGAGTAAGTCACTTCCTTGCGATCCAGGATGATCTGGTCGAATTTGTCATCGGCGCTATAGACGGTTTCCTTTGCGGAATCGGTCAGCAGGTTCTTCATCTTCATTTTTACCACCGAACCGTTACGGCCGGAACGGCTGTATTCAGCCTTGAGCACGACCATAGGATCGCTGCCGACCATGATGACGTTACCCGCGCGAACTTCTTGTGCTGTTTTCATGATTACTGCCCTTCTATTTCGAAGGCGCGCATTCTACCGGTTTCCCGTGAAAAATCCAGTAGGTTCGACGCCAAATTGTTTTCGGCCAAATGCCGCGCCCAGTTTTGCGTGTGGCGCTCGAGCTCGCCACGCGCCGCTATAAAAGCAGGCCACGCCTGCCCTGCCCCGCTTTCAATGTTCCATGACCTCCACAAACCATGAATCGCCAGGCTTGCATAATCGCCGAGTTGATCGCAATACAAAGTGAGGAAGGCCTGGAGCTTTTTCAAGTGCACCGCGTCATGCTGCGGATAGATCTGCCAAATGAATGGCTTTCCCGCCCACTGTGCCCGCACCCAGGAATCCTCGCCACGGACGAAATTGACATCGCATGCCCATAGAAGTTCATCGTAACGTTCCTGCTCGACGAAAGGCAGCACGCGCACATGCAGCTTGCTGCGCGAATAAGTCTTGCCCGCGCATGGCGCAGCATCGCCGAAATATTGGCCGACTTGGGGCAGGATGCGCCCTTCCGGCACCAGACAAAGCACCAGCAGGTCGCCGGATGCCCAAACATCGAATATCCCGGCCAGTGAGGCATTCTCATACGCGAACAGCGATATCTTCAAAGTCCCTTTTGCTGGGATTTCCATACCGATGGATTTCCAGAAGGCCTGCTGCGCAGCATCGCTCTGGAAAGCATCGCGCCGCGCAAGCAGATCGTGCTCCAGTAACAAACCGCCTGTTTGTTTGGTGAAGCCGGGGAAAAAGAAATACTTGGTCAACCGCAAGTTGGGATGTGGCGAAGGCAGCTTATGGTGACTCTCTACCCAGTCCTCGGCAGACAGATACTCAAGATTGACCCATGTGGGTTTGTGCGCTTGCGCCGCCATCGCAGCAAGATAGGACTCCGGCAACTTGCAGGCAAACGCCTCGATCACCAGCTCGGCAGGCTGCACCTCTGGAAATGGCTCGCCCCAAAGACATACCTCCACGCCTCGGCACTTTTGCCGTTCGGTCGCTGCGTCGGCTTCATGACACAGCCTAGCAAAGCTGGCCAGATCGTCCACCCATAACCTTACCGTGAGGCCGTGCTCGTTTGCCAATTGCCGCGCCAGCCGCCAGCACACCCCGATATCACCATAATTATCGATGACGTTGCAGAAGATGTCGCAAAAAACCGGGGACAGGGCACGATTTTCGGCTGGCATCACAACTTCTCCTCATAGTTTATTGACACCCATGTCGGCAAAGTCGCAAAATGAAAAAATAATAAGCGCAAACTTGCAGGGTAGAAAACACAGTTATGGTTAGTCATTCGGAATCGGCATCTCTTAGAGGAGTTCCTGATCATGAGAAAAATATCCAATACCTTTATTCTGGCTGCGCTGTTACTGTATTTCTGCAATGGCTCTGTTGCCAATGGGCATTCTCTTGTCTTCGGCCCGGAATTATTTTCCAGTGAAGGCGGCAAGCCGCAACGGGTGGTTAAGAGCTTTTCTGTTCATGATGTCAACCAGAAATTTTTTGTTTCGATCCAG
>JBARHM010000362.1:0-2782 GCA_049799235.1 Gallionella sp. | reverse complement strand
TTCCATGACCGCGCGGCCTGCGACATAACACGCCGTTGGAGCGGACCGCGGCGGCCGCTCAACGGCATTAGGTTAGCGCGCATGACCAAGACCCGCCTCTTAAAAACTACAGGAGTGTTCCCATGAGAAGGCTCATCGCATCTACGTTTGCGTCGCTTGACGGCATCATGCAAGCACCCGGCGGACCGGAAGAAGACCCCACTGGCGGTTTTACCCTTGGCGGCTGGATGTTCAACTACTCGGACGAAGGCATGGACATCTCAGCAGCAGGTTTCGACGGCAAGGATCGAGAGCTGGTGCTTGGTCGTAGGACATACGAGATATTCGAAGCGTATTGGCCATACCAGCGCGATGACAATCCGATTGCGAGGACGCTCAATACAGCAAAAAAGTATGTTGCTTCGCGCACATTGACGACGCTCCACTGGAACAACTCGACCCTGCTCCACGGCGATGTCGTCTCGGCAATCATCGCTCTCAAGACCCAACCGGGCCCTGACCTGCAGATTATTGGCAGCGGCAATTTGATTCAAACGCTGCAGGCCGCATCACTGATAGACGAGTACAACGTGTGGACTTTTCCAGTGGTGCTTGGGCGGGGCAAGCGCCTCTTTGGCGAGACTGCCAAGCCATTCGCTCTGCGGCTCGTTCGCTCTCAGGTTTCGACCACCGGCGTTGTGATGAATACCTATGTACCAGGTGGCGATATCCGGCCCGGTTCGTTCGCGAGTGCCGAGCCGAGTGAGAAGGAGTTGGCTCGACGCAAAAAGATGGCGAATGAGATGCAGTGATGTGAAGAGGACATCATGATCGCTAACCCTACCTTCGAGCGGGACGGTATTCTTCCCCCAAATTAGTTGACACCTCCCCCTAACGGAACGGAGGTGTTTCATGGGCAAATCAAGTCTGCCAAAAGTGCATCGTTACAGCATGCATTTCAAGGCAACCGCAGTACGGCTAAGTGAGCTTCCCGATGTCCTGATTCAGGATGTCGCCGAGGCACTGGACATCCATCCCTTCATGCTGTCACGATGGCGCAAACAAGCCAGGGAGGGATTGATTGTGACCAAGGGCATCAAGCTGGATGATGAGACTGTTGCCGAACTCAAGCGGCTGCGCGATCTGGAAAAGAAATACAAAGTGCTGCAACAGGAGCATGAACTCCTAAAAAAAGCCATCCGGTTTACTTCCGAACGAAATCGGAAATCTTCGAGTTCATCGAAGTAAACCGGGAAATTTACTCCATCGCGTTGATGTGCCGGGTGTATGGCGTCACCCGTGCCGGTTTTTATGCCTGGCGCAGCCGAGGTCCCAGTTCACGTGCGCAAGAGAATGAATCCTTGTCCGGCCAGATCAGGCGAGTGCATCAGGCCAGTCGTGGCACTTATGGCAGTCCCAGGGTATATCAACGGTTGCAGGAATTGGGCGTGCCTGTGGGTGAGAACCGGGTGGCCAGATTGATGAACCGGCTGTGCATCAAGGGTCGATGGGCTACCCTGCGCTACACCTCACCCAACCTGAAGAAGTTCTTCGGCAGTCTGCCCAATCAACAGCACGAGCATCCGGCAGCAGTGCCGGATCAGGTGTGGGTTGCTGACATCACGTATCTCAAGGTAGGGGCAATCTACCGTTACCTGATGAAACAACTAGCCATTCCACTAGGTTGGCAAAAGACACCAACCAAGTGGCTGGTTATGGCGGTGGTGATGGATCGGTGTTCGCGGCGCATTATTGGTTGGGCTTTGGGGCGGCAACGGAATGTCGCGCTGACCTTGCGTGCGCTCAACAATGCCGTGAGTAGACGCCGACCTCCTCCCGGGCTGATCTTCCACACGGATCGAGGTATTGAATACTATGCCAATGCCTTCCGGGAGCGTCTGGCGCAGTTACAGATTACCCAGAGCATGAACCGTCCCGGCAAGGTGACGGACAATGCATTCATGGAGTCGTTCTTCCATTCAATGAAAGCGGATGTGATTCACGGCAATACCTTTCGCGAAGACAATCAACTGCTCTCAGTATTGCGCAGCTATTTTCCTTTCTATAACCACAGTAGAATGCACTCATCTTTAAACTACGTATCGCCAGCAACGTATGAAAATCAGTTGGCTTAATCGGGTGTCAATTTTATTGGGGGAAGATTCCTGCGCAAAAGCGCGCCGCCCCTTACTTTTACGTTAGACGGCCAATGCGAAGCACGGGGTAGCCACGCCGGAATGGCACAAATTTCGATCTTAGTGGAGAAGTGACATGACAACACCAGCAAAGAACACGATTTGCCTTTGGTACGACCGCGACGCCGAGGACGCGGCGCGATTTTACGCCAAGATCTTTCCCGATTCATCCGTTGGCGTGGTGCTCCTCGCACCGGGAGACTTTCCGTCAGGGAAGAAAGGGGATGTGTTGACGGTCGAGTTTACCGTGATGGGAATTCCCTGCCTCGGGCTCAATGGCGGACCCGAGGTCAAGCACAACTGGGCATTCTCGTTTCAGGTCGCAACCGCTGACCAGGCCGAAACGGATCGTTACTGGAACGCCATCGTCGGCAACGGCGGCGAAGAGAGTGAGTGCGGCTGGTGCAAGGACAAATGGAGACTGTCCTGGCAGATTACGCCGCTAGCTCTGATGGAAGCGATAGCCGATCCCGATCCCGCTGCCGCCAAGCGCGCGTTCGATGCGATGATGGAGATGAAAAAGATCGACATCGCTGCAATCGAAGCGGCGCGCCGCGGTTGAAGTAGCAATCTTCGAAGCGTGCATGCCCTTTTATCGAAGCCATGAC
>JBARHM010000361.1:0-2402 GCA_049799235.1 Gallionella sp. | reverse complement strand
CGGCACGGCACAGGCACTCCACCACGCGCGCTTGCGCGTCTATGCGAGCAGCGATGTGATTGGTGTGGAAGTCGGTGGTGCAGTGAAGAACGTGATGGCGATCGCTTCGGGCATTTGCGACGGCATGGGGCTGGGACAAAACGCGCGCGCCGCGCTGATCACGCGCGGCCTCGCCGAGATCACCCGGCTCGGACTGAAGCTCGGCGGCCGCCCGGAAACACTGGGCGGATTGTCAGGATTGGGGGATCTGATCCTTACCTGCACCGGCGATATGTCGCGCAACCGGCAGGTCGGTTTGCTGCTGGCACAGCAACAGGACCTGACGAAGATACTGGACAAGCTCGGGCATGTTGCCGAAGGCGTTTACACCGTCAGGGAAGTGCACCGTCTTGCGCAGCGCCTGGCTGTTGCGATGCCGATCTGCAATGCCGTCTATCGCATCCTCTACGACCATATGCCCGCCGCAGACATGGTCGCTGAATTGTTGAATCGCACGCCTAATCTCGAGTTCAACGGCGACTGATTGTTGTGTATCTCTAAAAATTCAGAGTTCGCCCAAATGCAAGGCGCGGAAAAAATTTCGCTGCGCCGCATATGGGTTATATGTAAGCAAGAAATTCTTTACGCATCGCAGCATAACCAGCCACTTGGTTGCTGTTTTCTGGCAACTTAGTGGAATGGCTAGTTGTTACACCAGTTGGGATGAAATCTGGATTTTTAGCGACGAAACACCAGATCCCATACGCCGTGACCCAGACGCAGGCCGCGCTGCTCGAACTTGGTGAGTGGACGATAGTCCGGGCGCGGCGAATAATCTTTAGCTGTGTTCTCCAGTAACGGTTCCGCACTCAATACTGCCAGCACCTGCCCGGCATAATCCTGCCAGTCGGTCGCGACGTGGATGTAACCGCCTGGTTTGAGTTTCTGCGCCAGTTGCGCGATGAACGGTTTCTGGATCAGGCGGCGCTTGTTGTGGCGCGCCTTGTGCCACGGGTCGGGAAAAAAGATGTGCACACCGTCCAGCGTGTTCGCTGCGATCATGTCGCGCAATACTTCCACCGCATCGTGCTGGATGATGCGGATGTTGGATAACTGCTGCGCACCTATCAGCTTGAGCAGATTACCCACCCCGGGCGTGTGCACTTCCAGTGCCAGATAATCATTCTCCGGATGGGCGAGTGCGATAGCCGCGGTGCTGTCGCCCATCCCGAAGCCGATCTCCAGTATCTTCGGCGCTGAGCGCCCAAAAGCCTGATTGAGGTCGATCAATTTCGGCGCATAAGGAATGCCGAAGCGCGGCAATAGCGTATCAACTGCGCGTTGCTGGGCAGGCGAGACGCGGCCCTGGCGCAACACATAGCTGCGGATATGCCTGTTGCGGAGGTTGGTGGTGTCGGTCATTCGGTTTGCTTCAAGCCGTTCGCCCTGAGGTATCGAAGGGCGGACAAACAGCAGTCTCGGTTGTGTGGCTCGGTTGTTCATGGTTCGATACCTCACCATGAACGGATGACTTGATTAACTGCGTGTCGAACTAATGATCCCCGCCGTCGGTGAACTCGGGCTGGCGCTGTAAAGTTTCTTCGGCATCCGTCCGGCGAGGTAAGCCAAGCGTCCAGCCTCAACCGCCTGCTTCATTGCTGATGCCATCAGTACCGGTTGCTGTGCGCCGGCGATCGCGGTGTTCATCAGCACGCCGTCGCAGCCCAGTTCCATCGCAATCGCGGCGTCCGAGGCGGTACCGACACCCGCATCCACGATCACCGGGACTTGCACGCGCTCCATGAGGAGTTGCAGATTCCACGGGTTGAGTATGCCCATGCCGGAGCCGATCAGCGAAGCCAGCGGCATGATCGCCACGCAGCCGATGTCTTCCAGTTGTTTGGCGATGATCGGGTCGTCCGAGGTATACACCATCACCTGAAAGCCTTCCGCCACCAGTGTCTTTGCCGCGGCGACAGTCTCGATCACGTTGGGATAAAGCGATTGAGGGTCGCCCAGCACCTCCAGTTTGACCAGGTTGTGTCCGTCCAATAACTCGCGCGCCAGACGCAGGGTGCGCACCGCATCCTCGGCGGAGTAGCAACCGGCAGTGTTGGGCAGCAGCGTGTATTTCGACGGCGGCAGGATTTCCAGCAGGCTCGGCTCGTTCGGGTTCTGCCCGATGTTGCTGCGGCGTATCGCGATCGTGATGATCTCCGCGCCACTGGCCTCGACGGCCGCCTTGGTCTCGCCGAAATCCTTGTACTTGCCGGTACCCACCAATAGTCGCGAGCTGTAACTTTTGCCTGCGATGATCAACTTGTCGTTCATGTTGTTTCCTTAAATTTCACCAGATCGTTATTGCCGCCTGCCCTTCTCCAATTTTCCCCCGGATGGGGAGAGCGATTATCCCCTCTCACGCC
>JBARHM010000360.1:0-2266 GCA_049799235.1 Gallionella sp. | reverse complement strand
GACACCGAGCGTGCGGCCGCGCAGCTCGATACCAGCATAGTGTTTCTTGCCCTCCTCTACCAGTTTGTGCAGCGTGGCATCATCGCCATGCAGGCTTGCGGTGAATTGCAGCGCAGGCACGATGTTGCGCGCCGCCAGCAACATGCCTGCCAGCACCAGCTCCTTCACCGCGTTCGCATTCGCGCCTGCCGCATTGAACACCGGCACGCCGCGCTCGCTCATCTTTTTCACCGGCACATTGTTGGTTCCGGCACCCGCGCGGGCAATGGCCTTTACGCTGGATGGAATATGCATGTCATGCATGTTATGCGAACGCACCAGGATCACATCCGGTTCTTTGATCTCGGTGCCCACAACGTAATGCGTGGCGGGCAGGCGTTTCAATCCCTGCGCGGAGATCTTGTTCAGAGTCAGTATTTGAAAAGACTTAGGCATGTTGTTTGGAAAAGTCATTCATAAAGTCAACCAAAGCCTGCACGCCTGCCAGCGGCATCGCGTTGTATATGGAAGCGCGCATCCCTCCCACCGACCTGTGACCCTTCAGCTGCAGCAGGCCACGCACTTCCGCCTGTTTCAGGAATTCACCGTCCAGTCCTGAGCCTGTCGAAGGGGCATCCTTCAGCGTGCCTGTATTTTTCAAAGTAAAGGGCACGTTCATGCGCGAGCGATCCGCCTTGTTCACCGGGCACACATAGAAACCGCCGCTGGCGTCGATGGCGTCATATAGCAACTTGGCCTTGGCGATATTGATTTTCTCCATCGCGGCAACGCCGCCATTCCTCTTCAACCACTGGAACACCAGCCCTGCCATGTAGATGGCAAAGGTGGGCGGCGTGTTGTACATCGAATCGTTTTCGGCGTGGATCTTGTAATCCAGCATGGTCGGCAAACCGGATGGGGCATGGCCGACCAGATCGTCACGCACGATGACGATGGTCAGGCCCGCCGGGCCGATGTTCTTTTGCGCACCGGCATAGATCAGCCCGAATTTCGATATGTCCACCTTGCGCGACAGGATATTGGACGACATGTCCGCAACCAGCGGCACGTTGCCGGTGTCCGGAACCCAGTTGAATTCTACCCCGCCTATGGTCTCGTTCGGCGTGTAATGCACATAGGCTGCATCCTTGTCCCGATTCCAGGTATCAAAGGCAGGCACGTAGGTTGCGTTCTTGTCGGCATTACTCGCCACCACGTTCACATAACTGAATTTCTTCGCCTCGCCGATCGCCTTCTTCGACCACTCCCCGGTGTTTACATAGTCTGCAGAGAGCCTGCCGCGCAACAGATTGAACGGGATCATGGAGAACTGCAGATGCGCCCCACCCTGCAGGAACAGCACCTTGTAATTGACCGGGATGCCAAACAGTTCGCGCAGATCGGCCTCGGCCTGAGCCTGTATGCTCATGTACTCCTTGCCGCGATGCGACATTTCCATCACCGACATGCCGCTGCCGTGCCAGTCGAGCAATTCCGCCTGAGCCTGCTGCAACACTTCTTTCGGCAATACTGCCGGACCCGCGCTGAAGTTGTATATCGTCATGCTATATTGCTCCGGGATTTAAATAATCGTTTGGTGAATGGGATAAGGTTAGGAAGGGCAGATGCTGCTTTGCACCCAACCCTGTTACCCACTCCCATTACTATTCTTCATGCTCGGCGATGCGGCTCAGACCGGCCAGCTTCTCGCCCTTCTCGACATTCATCAATGTCACGCCCTGGGTGGCACGACCCATCTCTCGTATCTCCTTGACGCGGGTGCGGATCAGCACGCCACTGGTGCCAATCAGCATGATTTCGTCTTCCACATGTACCAGCGTCGCGGCGACAACCTTGCCGTTGCGTGCGGTAGTCTGGATCGCGATCATGCCCTGTGTGCCGCGGCCATGGCGGGTGTATTCAGTGATCGGGGTGCGCTTGCCATAGCCGTTCTCGGTCGCGGTCAGCACACTCTGCTGCTCGTTCTCGGCCACCAGCAGCGAGATCACCTGCTGCTTGGCACCCAGCTTCATACCGCGCACGCCGCGCGACGCGCGTCCGGTCGGGCGCACGTCGTTCTCGTCAAAACGCACCGCCTTGCCGCCGGTAGAAAACAGCATCACATCATGCTTGCCGTCGGTTACAGCCACACCGACCAGGCGATCGTCATCATCAAGATTGATCGCGATGATGCCGCGCTTCATCGGGCGCGAGAAATCGGTCAATGAAGTCTTCTTGACGGTGCCATTGGCAGTGGCGAAGAACACATATTTGTCCTCGACGAACT
>JBARHM010000359.1:0-3997 GCA_049799235.1 Gallionella sp. | reverse complement strand
GTGTTGGCGATGAACAGGTTGTCGATGAAATCGTCTTCCCTGGTTGCAGTGGCCTGCTTGCCGCGCCCGCCCCGCTTCTGCGCGCGGTATTCGTCGAGGCGCTGCGCCTTCATGTAACCGCCATGCGACAGCGTGACCACCACGTCTTCTGCGGCAACCAAGTCCTCCATGCTCATTTCCTGGGTGTTCGTGATGATCTCGCTGCGGCGTTTGTCGCCGAACTGGGTTTTCACTGCGGCCAGTTCTTCGCCGATGATCTGCGTCACGCGTTCGGGTTTGGCGAGGATATCGAGCAGGTCGGTGATCTTGTCCATCACTTCGCGATACTCGCCAACGATCTTGTCCTGCTCCAGGCCGGTCAGGCGCTGCAGCCTCAATTCCAGAATGGCTTGCGCTTGCGCATCGGAGAGAAAATAGCCGCGTGTCTTGCCCTCCCAGACCAAACCATATTGGGGTAATAAGCCATCCGGCCGGGACGCATCGCTGACGCGGCTGAGCATGTCCTCGACCAGCGACGAACGCCAGCTGCGCGCCATCAGTTCGCGTTTCGCATCGGCCGGGGTCGCTGCGGCCTTGATCAGCGCGATAATCTCGTCCACATTGGACAATGCCACCGCCAGACCTTCAAGGATATGGCCGCGTTCGCGCGCCTTGCGCAAATCGAAGATGTTGCGGCGCGTCACCACCTCGCGGCGATGGCGCAGGAACGCATCGATCGTTTCCTTGAGATTGAGCAGCTTAGGCTGGCCGTCGATGATCGCAACCATGTTGATGCCGAAGCTGTCCTGCAACTGGGTGTCCTTGTACAGCTTGTTGAGGATCACGTCGGCATTCTCGCCGCGCTTCAGTTCGATCACCGCTCGCATGCCGGACTTGTCGGATTCATCGCGGATCTCGGAGATGCCTTCCAGCTTCTTGTCGCGCACCAGTTCGCCGATCTTGATCAGCAGATTGGCCTTGTTCACCTGGTAGGGCAGCTCGTCGATGATGATGGCCTGGCGCTCGCCTTTGCCGATATCCTCGAAGTGGGTCCGTGCGCGCATGATCACGCGGCCGCGACCGGTGCGGTAACCTTCCTTCACGCCGGCCAATCCATAGATGAACCCGGCAGTCGGGAAATCCGGCGCAGGAACGTAATCGATCAGTTTTTCGATATCAAGATCCGGATTCTTCAAGAGCGCGAGACAGGCGCTCACCACCTCGCCAAGATTGTGCGGCGGGATGTTGGTCGCCATGCCCACCGCGATGCCGGACGAGCCATTGATCAGCAGATTGGGTATGCGCGTCGGAAACACCAGCGGCTCCTGCTCGGAGCCGTCGTAGTTCGGGCCGAAATCGACTGTTTCCTTGTCCAGGTCTGCGAGCAATTCATGGGCGATCTTCGCCATGCGGATCTCGGTATAACGCATCGCCGCCGCGTTATCACCGTCCACCGAACCGAAATTGCCCTGCCCGTCCACCAGCGTGTAGCGCAGCGAGAAATCCTGCGCCATGCGCACGATGGTGTCATACACCGCCGTGTCGCCGTGCGGATGGTACTTACCGATCACATCGCCGACGATACGCGCCGACTTCTTGTAGGCCTTGTTCCAGTCGTTGGAAAGCTCGTGCATCGCAAACAAAACGCGGCGATGCACCGGCTTCAGGCCATCGCGAACATCGGGCAGGGCACGCCCGATGATGACGCTCATCGCATAGTCCAGATAGGACTTGCGCATCTCTTCTTCGAGGCTGACGGGGAGTGTTTCCTTGGCGAATTGTTGTTCCATGAATGACCCAAAAGTTGTTGCAGAAATGACCATGCCAGGCTGGTTGCCAGTGCATTAATCAAAGCGCGCATTTTAGCACAGCGGGACTGCCCTAAGCCACCCGGCTGACAGACCCTTGTATTTGGCTAAAGCGGCGAGTTTTGTTAAAGTCAGAACCAAATCACACCACGGAAAACACGGAACACACGGAAAGAAAACCAAAACAATGACACATTTTTCATCTTTGTTTTTTCCGTGTATTCCGTGGTTCAAATAGCATTTTTTAGGTTAAAGTCACCAACCTGCAAATCAAGGCTCATGCCATGGCCAACGCCGACCCCATAGAACTGGAAAAATTCTCGCAACTGGCCCATAAATGGTGGGATCCGCACAGCGAATTCAAGCCGTTGCACGACATCAACCCGCTGCGCCTGGAGTATATCGACCGCCACGCCGGCCTTGCCGGCAAGACCGTGCTGGACGTCGGTTGCGGCGGCGGCATCCTCTCGGAAAGCATGGCGGGTCTGGGCGCCAATGTCACCGGCATCGACCTCGCCGACAAGCCGCTGCAAGTCGCCAAATTGCACCTGCTGGAAAGCGGCAAGCAGGTCGACTACCGCAAGGTAGCCGTGGAAGAACTGGCCGCCGAGAAGCCCGGTCACTACGATGTCGTCACCTGCCTGGAAATGCTCGAGCACGTCCCCGATCCAGGCAGCGTGATCGCGGCTTGCGCGAAACTGGTCAAGCCGGGCGGGTGGGTGTTCTTTTCCACGCTCAACCGCAATCCAAAGTCTTACCTGTTTGCCGTGATCGGAGCGGAATACATCCTCAACCTGCTTCCGCGCGGCACCCATGATTACGCCAAATTCATCAAGCCTTCCGAACTCGCGCAGTACTGCCGCAATGCGGGGTTGAGCATGGTCGATCTGATCGGAATGAGCTACAACCCGCTCACGAAAGTGTATTCTTTGGGCAGTAACACCGACGTCAATTACATGATCGCCTGCCGCAAAGACTGATGGTGATCAAGGGCGTATTGTTCGACCTCGACGGCACCTTCGCCGACACCGCGCCCGACCTTGCCGCCTCGCTCAACCACGCGCGCGCCACGCGCAACCTTCCTCCCTTGCCCATCGAACTGCTGCGTCCGCAGGCCTCGCACGGATCGCGTGGATTGCTCGAGATCAGCTTCGGCATCGAACCGGGACATCCCGACTACGATACACTGCGCGACATCTTCCTCGACCATTACGCGCGTAACATCTGTGTGCATACACGGTTGTTCGGAGACATGGCGCAACTGATAGAAGAACTGGAACGCCGCAATATCCGCTGGGGCATCGTCACCAACAAACCGCACCGCTACACCGTTCCGCTGATGCAAGCCCTGGGTTATGCCGAACGCGCCGCCTGCCTGGTCAGCGGCGATACCTGCGCCCACGCCAAGCCGCATCCCGAGCCGATGCTCAAAGCCTGCCAGATCATCGGCATCACCCCCGCCCAGTGCCTGTATCTCGGCGACGACCTGCGCGACATGCGGGCCGCCAACGCCGCCGGCATGCCCGGCATCATCGCTAACTATGGCTATGTCAACGGCGACGCGTCCATCGAGAACTGGAATGCCCAGGGCAGCGTGGACAAGCCCACGGAACTTATCGCCTATCTCACCCTCTGATACTCCGTGCTACAATCAGCACCGCTTGCCATGGGGAAAATAGTAATAGAACCGTAGCGAGCAAGCCAAAATGCGCGGAGCCGCACAGCGAATGACGAGACATACCGAAAAGGTAGGCGAGGAATGAGCGAGCATGCGACAAAGCAGTTTGGCTGCGCAGTAGGTTATAAAGCATTTCGAACCGGGGACGACTTGGCTTCGACGTGGGTTACAAAGCAGCGTAGGGCATACCGAGGACCCGCAACCTCGTAAATCAGCTGGAAAAAACTAGTCGCAAACGACGAAACGTACGCTTTAGCTGCTTAGTCAGCTAGACCTCACACCACGCTGTCTGTGGAGTGGCTCAAAGCCGCAAGGCTGAGATGAGTGAGGTAACTTACACAGAATCGTGCCGGGCAGGGTCACTTTGTCCGGAGCTAAAACCAAGGTGACTCGTCCTTTACCAGCCGGCCGGTTGGCGTGTACGGGATCAAATTAAACAGCCTGGCTAAGTATGTACAACTGCCTGTAGAGGACTTGCGGACGCGGGTTCAATTCCCGCCGTCTCCACCAACAAACGAAAACGACACCCTTG